>CBDUEF010000024.1:0-15722 GCA_965366095.1 uncultured Cypionkella sp.
CTTTCATATGGCGATCATCGAAGCCAGCCACAATGTGGTTATGCTGCATATGATGCGTTCAATGTATGATCTTTTGAGGCAGGGAGTTTTCTACAACCGGCAAATGATGTTTCGAAACCGGATCACGCGGGACAACTTGCTAGACCAGCATCGGGCTATAAATTGTGCCATTCAATCCCGTGATCCGTTGGCAGCGCGGGCCGCAGTTGAACAGCACATGACGTTCGTGCAAAACTCTATGGCTGAACAAGTCCGTTCCACCCGGCAAGAAACGGTTGCGCAGCAGCGGCTGCAAAACGAGAAGGTGAGGTAGGGAAAGACTGCGGACCTTCCCTACCTCGATACCGTTAGTGCAGCTTGGCTTCCACTTGTGCAATTGCAGCGTCGATAGCTGCTGCCGAGCTATCGGCATTGGTCTGCTTGGAAAGAATGTCGCCAGCCGCAGCAACCGCCACCGCAACCGCTCTCTCGCGAACCTGACGGATTGCCGAGGCTTCGGCAGAAGCAATCTGTTCTTGAGCAGCAGCCAAACGGCGCTGAATCGAAAGCTTGAGATCAGCCTTGGCCTGCGTTGCAGCGGCATTCGCCTCGTCTCGCGCCGTGGAAACTATGCGTTCCGATTGCGCAATCATTTCCTGCTGTTTTGCGGCATAGGAATCCAGAAGAGCCCGTGCCTCATCGCGCAACGAACGTGCTTCGGCCAATTCCGCCGAAATTCGATTGCCGCGCGCATCAAGCATTCCTGCGATTTTCCCCCAAGCATCCGCTTTGATCAAAATCGCAATGAACACGAGGAAAGAAATCAGCACCACAAAATTGGTATTGTGCAGCGAAAAGAACGGGCCACCTGCGGCAAGCGCTGGGGTGGCAAGCAAAGCGAACAATGGAGTGAACAGCTTTTTCATTGCCTTATCCTTTCAACCGGGTGGAGACAGCCGCCGCGATGGCTTTGGCGTCCGCAGTTCCACCAAGTGCTACAACCAATTCTCTGGCTGTGTCTTTTGCGACCTCACCGACAGCCGCTTCTGCGCCTGCCCGAATCTCGGAAATTGACGCTTCGGATTCTGCAGCTTTGGCCGAGATTTCGGCGTCGGCCTTGGCCGTGGCCTTGGCAAGGTCATTTTGTATATCTGCCTTGGCTTCAGCGACAATAGCGTTTGCATCTGAACGGGCCTTAACGAGCCCGGCTT
This sequence comes from uncultured Cypionkella sp., assembly GCA_965366095.1. Classification (GTDB taxonomy): domain Bacteria; phylum Pseudomonadota; class Alphaproteobacteria; order Rhodobacterales; family Rhodobacteraceae; genus CBDUEF01. The sequence continues at coordinate 1,191 of CBDUEF010000024.1, forward strand.
GATAGGCCTTTTCGGCCTCAACCGCCTTTTTCTTCAGCTCTTCGGCTGCCGCCAAGTCGCCGGTAACGGTTCCTTTGCGGGTGGCCATCGTACCCGCGATACGGGGCAAAGCTACCCGCGAAAGCAGAACGTAGATCACAACCAGCGTGACCAGAAGCCAAAAGATCTGGTTGGGGAAATGCGAAGGGTCAAGTTGCGGCATGCCGCCCGAGGCTGCTTCATGTGCGGCACCTGCGACCGCTTCTGTAGTGGTGTTCGTGGTCGTCATGATGTCCTCCGTCGGACCCTTTGGGAGTTTCGGAGGTGGTGCGTGATTGCCCCACCCCCGACCGTAAGGATGCGAAGGTTAGATCAGACTGCGAACATCAGGAGCAAAGCGACGAGGAACGAGAAGATCCCCAAAGCTTCTGCGAATGCCAGGCCGATGAACAGGGTCGCGGTTTGCGAACCGGCTGCCGACGGGTTGCGCAAGGCGCCCGACAGGAAGTTACCGGCCACGTAGCCCACGCCAATGGCCGATGCGCCCGAACCGATACCGGCAAGGCCTGCACCGATGAATTTGCCCAAGGCTGCTGCTGCTGCGAGTTCCATGTTGATTCTCCTTACGATGGAATAGGTTTGATAGGTTTTAAGCTGCGCTTAGTGCCCAGGATGCAGAGCATCTTTCAGGTAAACACAGGTCAAGATGGTGAAAACATAGGCTTGGATGAAGGCAACCAGCACCTCAAGCGCATAGATGGCAGTAATTGCGAGGATCGAAACCGGGGTCACAACCACGCCAATCGCCGAAATCAGGATCATCGGGGCGAAGGCAGCGAACACCTTCATAACCGCGTGCCCTGCCATGATATTGCCAGCCAAACGAATCGAGTGGCTTACCGGGCGGACGAAGTAGGAGATCAGCTCGATGACAGCGATGATCGGGCGAAGCACAAGCGGCGCGTCTTTCATCCAGAACAGGCCCAGAAAATGCACGCCATGCTTGATGAACCCCAAAATCGTGACGAAAAAGAACACGCCAAAACCAAGGATCGCGGTGACTGCCACATGTGACGTCGGGGCGAAGGCCGAAGGTATCAAGCCAAGCATGTTGGAAAACAGCACGAAGAGGAAAAGCGTCATCACCAACGGGAAGTATTTCGCCCCGTCATGCCCCGCGACATCCTCAACCATATTGTGAACGAAATCATAGGCTACTTCGCCAATTGACTGCATTCGGCCGGGAACAACGGAGCGCTTTGCCGACCCCATAACAAAGACCAGAAAGATCCCCAACAACGCCAGCGCCAGCCAAAGCGTTGCATTGGTGATCGTGTACCAATGCAACGGCCCTTCGCCGAACAGGCGATGCACCTCAAATTGCTGGAGCGGATGGAACGCCAATCCGCCTTCGCTATGCTCTTGCCCTGCCACGTCAGTCTTCCTTTTGCTGGTCGGCCACAGCTGCGGCCTTTGGTTCCTGCAGATCCTTTGCTGACCGCAGCATGGTTTTCACCCCTGCCGCCAAGCCCGCGAATATGAAAATCACCAGAAACAGCGGCATGGTCCCCAAGAGGGTATCCAGCCCGTAGCCGATGCCGAAACCGATCATCAGACCGGCCACAAGTTCTATCACCATGCGCCAAGCAACTTGCGCCTGCGAATAGTGATTTTCCTTCTCAACCCGCCGAGGCGGTGCCGCGGTGGTTTTTGCCAAGGCAATCCGCTTTTCCAACGCCTCTAGTCGTGCGCGGTCGGCGTCTTCACTCATGGCAACAGCCCCCGAAGGTTTGTCGATAACTAGGCTGTGAGGTGCCTCGAGTCAAGTAACGGAATTTGTCTCTAAGCCATTGATTACGCTCAAGGCGAGCAAAGGGTAACCGTGTTCCTCCCCCATGTTTTCGCCATATATGGACCCAGAGTTTATTCAACCATTTGGTTGACGTTGTTCGGTTAACCCAAGATAATGCAAGGATGATGGAGCGATTGGACGCCATTTTCTCAGCGCTTGCCGATCCGACCCGTCGGTCGATTTTGACTATGCTTCTTGAGGATGACATGGCTGTCACCGATGTGGCCGCCCCTTTTTCGATGTCCTTGGCCGCAATTTCCAAACATTTGGGAATTCTGGCAGACGCGGGTTTGATCAGCCGCGAAAAGCGTGGCCGTGTGATCTGGTGCAAATTGGAACCCGATGCAATGCAATCGGCTTCAATCTGGATGCAGGGATTTGGGCAGTTTGAAGAAATGGATCTGGATGCGTTTGAACGGTTTCTAACATCGGAACTGGCAGACGATTCGATGGCGAAACCTACGCCATAGAAGCAATCACAGCTCGTAGCGTCTCAATCCCGTCACCTTTTTCCGAACTGGTCACGATCACCTCGGGATAGGCTGCCGGGTGTTTGGCAATTGCATCCATGGTTTGCGCGATATTGGCATCGCGTTCAGCAGCGTTTACTTTGTCAGCCTTGGTCATAACCACTTGAAAAGTAACAGCCGAACGATCAAGCAAGACCATGATCTCTTCGTCCACGGCCTTCACACCGTGCCGGGTATCAACCAACACAAAGGCACGGCGCAAAGTTTGCCGGCCTGCGAGGAAGTTCTTTAGCAATGCCTGCCATTTGGCCACGATTGCCAGCGGCGCTTCAGCATAGCCGTAGCCGGGAAGATCGACGAGATACTTCTCTTCTCCCAGAGCGAAATAGTTAATCTCTTGAGTGCGCCCCGGTGTATTGGACGCACGGGCAAGGTTCTTACGACCAGTCAACGCATTGATAAGGCTTGATTTACCAACATTTGATCGCCCAGCGAAACAAACCTCAAGCCGATCGGCCGGGGGAAGGCCCGACATCGCCACCACGCCTTTGACAAAATCGACAGGGCCGGCAAAGAGCAGTCTTCCCGACTCGCGTGCAAAATCATCCGGCTCTGGTGCCAGAGTGAACTTCATTGTCATAGCAGGCTCCATTCATCACCCTGGGTCAGCACGCCGCCCGAAATTACTGTGGCATAGACCCCGAAATCTTGGTGCCCATATCCATTTTGCAAGCCCGACAACGTATCGGCACCGATCTTTCCCGTTTCCGTGTCAACCATAGTTGCGCGGCAACGGGTAATTCGCTCTTCGATCCGAAGAACGGCACTCCCTATTTTAATCTCACGCCCGATCCAACCAAACTCGGCAAAAGGCGCCGCCCCATCTATCCACAAATTGCCGCGCCAGCGATCAATCGACAAATCTTGGCCGATCTTGCCCGAAAGCTCGTCCAAGGAGGAAAGGGACAGGATTGAAACAGAGGGAAATTCACTATCGGTCATCCCGCGCCCCGCCGACACTATCTTGGTCGGCTGCGCACGCTCGGGCGGGTTTAGCGGGGAGACCCAATCCAGAAACCGGGGTAAATCCGCAGGGTTATCGGGACAAAAGATTAATTGCCCACGGTCTGGATGGGTTAACGAGAGCGTTTTGGTCTCTTCATCCAAAATACTGGTGATCGCCATCAACGAGGGAGCTTTCGCACCACGGGAAAAGTTTGCGCAAGGGTTCCATCCCGACACCAATTTGGCCGCGTCATGTGCCACCGCCCAATGGCGATCGAACGGCAAGCACTCACCAGCCGAAAGGCGAACGGACGCGAGAGTTTCGCGTCCGTGTCCCTTGATCGGATGCCGACAAATCTTTGCCAGCCGCCCTGTCATTTCTTTTTCACCGGCACGGCGACCGCAGACTTCTTCTTGAAGCCGGACCTGATGTTGCCGAACAGGTCCGGCTTGTGTCCGTGGCTGCGCATGATCAGGTATTGCTGGGTGAAGGTGATGGTGTTGTTGGTGATCCAATAGACCACCAGACCGCTTGCAAAACCGCCCAGCATGAACATGAAGACCCAAGGCATCCAGGCAAAAATCTGTTGTTGCATCGGATCGGCAGGGGCCGGGTTCAGTTTTTGCTGCAACCACATCGAAATACCCAAGAGGATCGGCAACACGCCAATAAAGATGGTTGCCGTCAGAGTATGTGGTGTCGGCCCGCCCCAAGGTAGCAAGCCGAAAAGATTGAAGAGCGACGAAGGATCAGGTGCGGACAGGTCACGCAGCCACCCAAAGAAAGGGGCTTGCCGCAGCTCGATGGTAACGAAGATCACTTTGTAAAGTGAGAAGAAGATCGGGATTTGAATGAAAATCGGCAGACAACCTGCAGCCGGATTGACCTTCTTTTCCTTGTAAAGCTGCATCATTTCCTTTTGCAGCTTCTGCTTGTCATCTCCCGTGCGCAGTTTCAACGCTTCGATCTCTGGCTGCAATTCCTTCATGCGCGCCATTGAGACATAGGATTTATATGCCAAGGGAAGGACCAGAACCTTGAGAAAGAACGTCAACCCGATGATCGCAAGACCCATATTGCCGATCAGACCGTGCAACATATGCAGAATATAGAAAATCGGTTTGGTCAGGAAATAGAACCAGCCCCAATCAATCGAATCAATAAACCCGGCAATGCCGTCACGTTTTTGATAAGTGTTGATGGTTTCCCATTCTTTGGCACCGGCAAACAGCCGGATTGTGGTCTGGCCGCTGGCACCAGGGGCGACCGTCATCAGCGGTTGGCGCACTTCGGCCTGATAGATGTCCGCCCCCGGCGTGTATTTGGCGACAGCGGTATAGGGCTTGCCTTGATCCGGGATCAGCGTTGTCATCCAGTAGTGATCGGTAAAGCCAATCCAACCATCGGTCTTGCCATCGACCATCTCGCCGCGGGCGCCCTCAAGTTCAGGCAAATCTGCAAGTTTCGAATATTTCTGCTCCAGATAAGTCCCATCCGTCCTGCGGATAAGTCCTTCATGGACCACATAAATGTTTTCCAGCTTTGGCAGACCGAACCTTGCAACGATGCCGTAAGGGTAGAGTTGAACAGGGGCAGCGCCATTGTTTTGCACTTGGTCAGACACGGTGAACATGAAATCTGCATCAACCGAAATTGTTCGGGTGAACACCAGACCTTTGCCATTGTCCCAAGTCAGCTTTGCCGGAGCATCCACTTTCAGTGTGTCGCCCGAGGACAAATTCCATTGGGTTTTGGCCCCCGGAACATCCTCGGCGGCCATACCGACGCCCGGCCCCCAGCCAAAGACGGCATAGTAAGGATGCACTTTCCCAACGGGGGACAGCATTCTAACATTTTCCGAACCCGGCTTGATCGTTTCACGATAGGTCGTCAGCAACAGATCATCAATCCGCCCGCCAAGTGTTGAAATTGAACCCGAGAGTTTCGGAGTTTCGATTTTCAGCCTGGGGGCATCGGGCAGTGGCTCGGCAGATTGCCCAGCGGCGGTCGCTGCCGCTGTGGCGGCTTGCTGGGCATCGAGCGCAGGTGTCTGCGCCGAAGTGTCAGTGCTTGCCGGATCTGTGGGAGCGGTGGCGACCACTGGTTTGGGGAACCATTGGGGAAACAGCATCGGTCCGGCGACGAACCAGCCCAGGATCACGAGGAAACTTAGCACAGTTGCAAGGATGAGATTCTTGTTTTGATCGTCCATCGGGACCAACACCATTCCTGTTCAGGGTCAAGGCGTGGTTCAACAGAAGGGGGCCGGAAAGGTCAAGCGCTTTTCGGCGGCATTGGCACTTCCCCCCCACGTTTAGGTAAATGAAACCGATAAGACATCGCTTCTTGGCTCCATCGTGCCGCCCTGTTCCAGAGCGACGGGACTAGACCAGAAGATTGCGCTCAGCGGATTCGGGTCCCTATGCGGGGAAATATGGTCTGCTGCGACGCATGCCGAATGATCCAGTCGCTGCTTTCGGACAACGGCATTGGGCGTGCGATTCCGAAACCTTGAACTTCATTGCACCCTAATTGTGCCAGCATAGAATGTTCCGCAGGCGTCTCCACTCCTTCCGCCAAGGTTTCAAGCCCCAATTGTTCTGCCATTGATAGAATTGCAGCCACCATTTTTTGCTGTTCACGATCGGTATCAACACGCGTCACAAAACTCCTGTCAATTTTGAGCCGCCGCAATGGAAACCGCCGAATGGAGGTAATGGACGCATGACCCGTACCGAAATCATCAAGATCAATTTGGCACCCAAAGGCAGCAAGATCAGACAGATTGGCCACGATCACATCATCATCGGTTTTGGCGACGACAGTTTCCAACACCTCAATGCAAAGGCGGTTGGCCCGCAGGCCAAAACGGTCCAATTCCCATTTCAGCCTGTCGACAAGTTTGGGGCTACGCAATTCTGCGCAAGAGAAATTCACCGAAACACGCGGCACCGCGAAGCCTGCTTTATCCCACACGGACAAGGCAGACAACGCATTGAATAGCATTAACTCTCCAAGCCGTTCGGACAAGCCTGACGCTTCGATCTGAGGGAGGAACTCGGACGGGGAAATCAAGCCGCGTTCCGGGTGATTCCAGCGTGCCAGGGCCTCAAACCCGGCGATTTCGCCCGTATCAGTTGAAATCTGTGGCTGAAAATGGGCCCTGATCTGACCTTCATCCAAGGCCCGCTCCAATTCATCACGCATGGCCTCACGATCAGCGTTAAGTTGGGCCATTTCGGGGGAGAACGCCCGAATGGCACCGGGCCCGTGCCTTATAGCCTCGTCAGCGGCAATTTGTGCAGCTTCCAGCAAGGCCGATCCGTTGTTTTTAGGTGACCGAGCCGAAAGGCAGAACCCCACAGAAACCGTTGCATAGATCCGTGACGAGTCTATGCTGAATGGCTCGGCCAGAGCATTTTGAAACCTCGCCGCTATTTGAATGACAGTCTCAAGGTCAAGCCGCCGGACCGGCGTAAGAGCGATTGCGAAACTACCGCCTTCCAATTGGACAATCAGGTCACCGTCACGAATCAGAGCGGCCAAACGCTCGGCGGTTTGATGGAACATTTCGGCTTGTGCGGCGTGGCCAAAGCAATCGACCAGCTTCTCGGTTTCATCAAAGACCAATACCAGACAGGTGCTGGATCGGCCTGTCTGGGGGGTGTCGAGGATCACCTTGTCAAGAAATGCCACAATTGTCGGCCTTTGACCAGGTCCTGCCGCCCGCGCAAAGCCCAACTTCTGAAAGGAACCGGAAAGCATGAAAATGAGTGGTGCCGCGATTGCGGTTATAACCAGAGCCTCGGCCCCACCGATCCAGAATGCCAGCAGGGAAAGTGCCGGCACGAACATCATTGCTTCGGGTTGCCGAAAGCGCATCAGAAAGGCGCCGATGGTGGCCACACCCGATTTCCAAACCTTGTATTGCATCGTCAATGCCTTGCTCTGATCAAGACTGAATTGCCCAGACCTGTCCACTGTAGGAAATTGACTTGATGGCTTCGTTAATACGCATCCGCAAGTTGCAGAGGAATTTTCTAAAATTCTAACGTTTCTGAGTGGATTAGGACATCTGGGTCAGTGCGCGGACTCCGACTTGCGGCGGATGTGCAACCGACAAGCATAGAACACATTGCGGGCTTTGCAGACCTCTCGCAGAGGAGCCGGCGGGCACAAAAATAAATTTGGCCTTGCATTTTATCACATTCAGCAATGTCGAAATTGCATAACGACGGACTTCACGGAAGGGGCTTTCGTGTCGAAGGCCCGAAGCCTACCAGGATCCCAGCAAAAGAAAGGGCGCATCCATGGATGCGCCCTTTCCGAGTAACAATGGTAAAACCTCAGAAGCCGAGGCCTGCGTATTTGTTTTTGAACTTCGACACACGGCCGCCGGTGTCCAGCAGCTTGGCGTTGCCGCCAGTCCAGGCCGGATGCGCCAGCGGGTCGATGTCCAAAGCCATCTGGTCGCCCGCTTTGCCCCAGGTGGTTTTGGTCTGGAACACGGTACCATCCGTCATCTTGACGTTGATCATGTGGTAGTCGGGGTGAATATCTGCTTTCATCGCCCTGTTCCTTATTCCGCTTTGGCTTTGTAATTGGTGTCTTCGACGATCCGGGCCGATTTGCCGCGACGATCGCGCAGGTAGTAAAGTTTGGCACGACGCACGCGGCCACGGCGGACCACTTCGATGCTGTCGATGTTGGTCGAATAAAGCGGGAACACGCGCTCTACGCCTTCGCCGAACGAGATTTTGCGCACGGTGATCGAGGCTGCGATGGTGGCGCCGCCTTTGCGGGCGATCACAACGCCTTCATAGTTCTGCACGCGCGAACGGGTGCCTTCGGTCACTTTGTAGCCGACGCGGATGGTGTCACCGGCTTTGAAATCCGGGATGGTTTTGCCAAGCGCAGCAATCTGCTCGGCTTCGAGTTGGGCGATCAGGTTCATCGCATGTCCTTTGTTGCTCAGGGTTTGCCCCCGAAGTGATGCCGCGACAGAGCTTCTGGTCTTCACCCGGGTCCACACCAGATTGGTCTGAAACCAATCAAATTATGCCCGCCAGAGATGGCGCCTGCGTTTTTATGTCCGCTCTGTTGGCCAAGCCTGAAGAAGAACGCAGGAGTTACAGCCAAAAGGAATCGGATCAGTTGGGCAATCGAGCCCCTGACAGGCGGCGTATATGGGGTGACACAGGGCGGGTCAAGGGTTGAGGCAGCGCTTAGGCGTGCAGCCAATGGGATTGTCTTGCTCATTCACATCGGATTTTGGGCGCAGATCCCAACTCTTGCGGATTATTTGATCAAATTGTAGAAATCAAGACAAATGGCAATGGGCGTTGCGTGGGAATTGAGGGTGGAAATGGCTGAAATCGAAACCAAAGATCCGCAATTTTCTCTGCGCTCTGCGACACCCGCAGATGCCGCAATCGTCCTGCATTTCATGCGTAAACTCGGAACCTATCAGCAGATGGCCGACGAGATCACGGCAACAGAAACCGACATCTTCAATCTGCTGGATGATGGACACGGCGAAGCATTGCTTGGGATGTTGAATGAAGTGCCCATCGGGATGGTATTTTTCAGCAGAACCTGTTCGGCCTTTACTGGCCGTTCGGGCCTTTTTCTTGATGCTTTTGTGTTGGACGAGGCCGCACGACAGCGCGGATATGGTCAGATCATGATGGGGGAGCTTGCAAAAACGGCGCTGGAGCGCGGCGGGCTTATGTTGGAATGGGGGTGCCTTGATTGGAACACAGAGGCGATCAAATTCTACGAAAAAATGGGGGCCTATTGTCTAAACACAATGCAGATATACCGGCTTTCTCCTGGCGATATGGAGACAATTTCAAAACGGTTTTAAACCCCTTTGGTATGGCGGCGTTGATAGGCATGCCACAGGTCAGGGCGGCGGGTTTTGGTGATCTCTTCGGCCTGAGCCTGCCGCCATTTGGCGATTTCGCTGTGATTGCCTGATTGTAGAACCGGCGGGATAGGCAGATCGTTCCACACCGCCGGGCGGGTATATTGCGGATGCTCAAGCAGCCCGTGCGAGAAACTTTCCTCTTCCGTCGAGGCGAAATTGCCCAACACTCCGGGCAAAAGCCGCACAGTTGCATCTATCATCGCCATGGCCGCAATCTCGCCCCCGGTCATGACGAAATCACCAAGAGAAATCTCTTCGATCTGGTGGTGGTCAAGCAAGCGTTGATCAACACCCTCAAAGCGACCGCAAAGCAAGGTGATGCCTGCAACATTGGCAAAGCGACGCGCGGTTGCTTGGGTAAAGGGCTGACCACGCGGAGAAAGGTAGATCACTGGCCATAGCAGACGGTCGGTATGCGGGGCGGCTTCGGCAAGCGCCGCATCCAGCACATCGGCGCGCAGGACCATTCCCGCCCCGCCCCCGGCCGGGGTGTCGTCGACATTCAGATGCTTTCCCATGCCAAAAGAGCGAAGGCTGATCACATCCAACGCCCAAAGCCCCAGATCGAGCGCCTTACCGGTAAGGGATTGTCCTAATATACCCGGAAAAGCATCCGGCATCAGCGTGATGATGCGCGCGCGCCATGCCCCTTTCAGCACCTGCGGTTCATCCATCAGATCACGAGGCTTGCGGCTTGCAGAAATACTAAGCCGCCCGTGGGATTTCAGTTTCGGAATATCACTCATCGCTGGCTCATGCCTATCCGGCTTCGGGGGCATTGGCGTTGGTGGCATCCACCAATTTGCGCAACGGGTAATCGGCGCTACTGCCTTCCCATTCTTCAATCAATTCAGCAAGATGGTCAACGCTTGGACATTCGGCCCAGATCGCCGGATTTTCGTCAAGGGCAAGGGCAAGCCGTGTCGCAAACAAGGCGATCAAATCGGCCTCATCGGGAAGGACGGCAAGGGCGATATTGGGAGTGTCCCCGCCGATGGGTTCGATCAAATCCGGGTCGGTCGCCTGCAAGATCAACGCAATGTATTGTGCGCGGTTGGCATTTCCGGCCCGAGCCCGGTCAAGCAGCGCAACATGCAAGGCTTCGGGCGTTGCATGTTGGGATGCAGCCGTCAGGTGGCGCTCTATCTCGGTCGCGGTGGTCGTATCGGGCAGATCGGCAAGTGGCGCAATCAGGCTTTGCGCAAATGTTGTATCCGGGGCCCCAGGCGCCGCATGGATCTGGCGCAGAGCCTCGTCCAGAAACTGATCCGTCCCGTCCGCTTGCCAAGGGTTCCAGACAATGCGCGAGAACGGGATCGAAAAGAACGAGATGGCGATGGGAAGCATCAAAGGAAATGGTGGAAGGCTACCCAACACACCGCCTATGCCTCGGCCTATCCCAAACAGAACTGTCACCAGCAGAAGTTGGACAGCCGCCTGCGAGGCCAAGGCGGCAAAGGCCTCGATATGCAACCAATCGCGCGCCTTGCGCGGCCAATGATGCGGGCGCAGGATGAACAGCCAAAGTATGAAAATGGCAAGAAATATCGGAACCACTTTCCAGCCGAAATTCCCAAGACCAGCCATCAACGGGCCAACATAGAGGAAGGCCGTTGCCCCCATGAGTAAGCGCAGACGGTTTTGCATTGTGGCTCCTTTGGCTTGGGCCTTTGGCGGCACAGTGGCGGCTTGTCGGGGCTTAGTCCAGCCCTTCCGGAAGATCAACGATCAGGCGGCGGGCAGCAAGATCAATCGTGGGAACGACGGCGCGCGTGAACGGCAGCAAAAGCGCTGACTTGAACGCGGGCCCCGCGATCTCGATCAAATCACCCGCACCGTGGTTCTGCACAGATTGAACCCTGCCGATTTCCACTCCGCCCGTGTCGAAAACAATCAATCCAATCAGATCGGCGTGGTAAAACTCATCATCGGGCAGCGAAGGCAGTTTGGATTTGGCAACGTAAAGGTTCACCCCGCGCAGAGCGTCGGCTTGTTCTTTGGTCTCCACCCCTGAAAGCCGCGCGCCAAGCCCGTTGGCCACAGGGCGGGTCAAGGTAATCTTATAGCTGGACTTGCCATCTTCGGAAAACAGGGGGCCATAGGATGCGATATCAGTGGGGTCGGTGCAAAAGCTTTTCAGCCGTACCTCACCTTGCAGGCCGAAGGAGCCGGCAATCGCACCGACGCAGATATGGTCTGGGTTGGGCATGTGGCATCCTTTGGTTGAGAAAAGGCGGCCCCGCAACAAGGGGCCGCCAAAAGGGATTATTCTGCAGCAGGGGTCTCAGCACGAGCGGCTTTCTTCTTGGCCAATTCCGCCATGCGCTTGCCGGGAACTGCCGCTTTCGGGTTCGAACGTACCTTTTTGGTCATCACGCCAGCGGCTTCCAGCATGCGCGCGATACGGTCAGTCGGCTGCGCGCCGAGGGAAAGCCAATGCTTCACGCGGTCAAGATCCATTTTCACGCGATCTTCGCTGTCTTTGGCCAGAAGCGGGTTATAAGTGCCCAGCTTTTCCAGAAAGCGGCCATCGCGCGGGTTACGGCTGTCGGTGGCAACGATCGAATAATGCGGGCGCTTTTTGGAACCACCGCGGGCAAGGCGAATTTTCATGGACATGGTGTAGTCTCCTTTGGGTTTTCGTAAGTCAGGGGTCACCCCAACTCTGTTTGGGTTATTTCTGTAGCTGTTCGTGATGCCTGATGACTTCGGAAATGATGAAGGTCAGGAATTTCTTGGCAAATTCGGGGTCGAGGTCGGCCTCTTTGGAAAGCCATTCCAACCGCTCGATCTGGCGCGCTTCGCGGTTGGGATCAGACGCGGGAAGATCGTGTTCGGCCTTCAGCCGCCCCACGGCTTGGGTGCGCTTGAAGCGCTCGGCAAGGGTGTAGACCAAGATCGCATCCAACCGGTCGATCGAGACACGGTGGTCTTTCAGCAATTCGGCAGCGCGAGAGATGGCGTCGGTCATGCGAGGGCCTCCAGATCATGGCGGATCACAACATCAAGGGCATCAACGCCGGGAGCGTCTACCTGCTTGCCGCCCAAGCGCAGCCCCAAGGCGATAGAGCGGGCGTTGCCGGGGTCGATGTAATTATCGAGATGATCCCAGCCGAAACTGTTCCGTGCCCAAGTCATCACGGCCCGCGCAGCCTCGGAAGCGATGCCCTTGCCTTCGGCGGCATCGGTGACAAACCAGCCGAGTTCGGGTTCGGGGTAGCCATGGGGTTGGTAGATACCAACCTCGCCGACATAAGCACCATCCATATCGATGGAAAACGGCCCAAAGCCCATCAGCGGCCATTGGCCCACTTCAGAGGCAAAAATGCGCCATGCCTGATCTGCGGCAAAGGGGCCGCCCTCCCATTTGGCGCGATCCGAGGCGTAAAAGGCAAGGCGATGGGCGAAATCGTCAAACCGCGGCATACGCAGCACCAGACGCGCGGTCTTTATGACCGGCGCTGAGGCAAAGGCGATATGGGGCGGGCGGGTGATCATTTCTTTTTCATCAAGCCCGAAAGGCCGGAAGGCAGCGACATGCCGCGCGGCATGCCCGGAAAACCGCCACCCAGTTTCATGCCTTCGCCCATGCCCTTGGCCATTTCCTGCATGGCTTCGGGCGACATTTTCGATGGATCAGGCATGCCGCCCTTACCCATCATCTGCTTGATGGCCTGCTTCATCATGCCACCTTTGCCCATTTTCTTCATCATCTCGGCCATCTGCTTGTGCTGTTTCAACAGCTTGTTCAGATCCGAAACCTCCATGCCCGCGCCTGCGGCCACACGCTTTTTGCGGCTGGCGGCCATCAGGTCGGGGTTGGCGCGTTCTTTCTTGGTCATCGAGTTGATCAGGGCAACCTGATGCACCAGCATCTTGTCGTTAAAGCCCGCCGCCTCGGCCTTTTTCGCCATGCCGCCCATGCCGGGCATCATGCCCATCAGGCCCTGCATGCCGCCCATTTTCATCATCTGCTCAAGCTGGCTGCGCATGTCGTTCATGTTGAACAGACCCTTGGCGAAGCGTTTCGCCATGCGTTCGGCTTGCTCCGCCTCGAATGTTTCACGGGCGCGTTCGACCAGCGCCACGATGTCGCCCATGCCAAGGATGCGGCCTGCGACGCGCTCGGCCTCAAAGGTTTCCAGCGCGTCCATCTTTTCGCCAAGGCCGACAAAGCGGATGGGTTTGCCGGTGACCGCGCGCATCGACAGCGCTGCGCCGCCGCGACCGTCACCGTCCATGCGGGTAAGCACGACGCCGGAGATGCCGACCTTGCCGTCAAATTCTGAGGCCACGTTCACCGCGTCTTGGCCCGTGAGGCCATCGACGACCAACAGGGTTTCGCGGGGTTGGGCGATGTCGCGCACCGCCTGAATTTCGTCCATCAACACTTCGTCGATGTGAAGACGGCCAGCGGTGTCAAAAAACACCACGTCATAGCCGCCCATTGCGGCTTGGGTCTTGGCGCGTTTGGCGATCTGGACGGCAGTTTCGCCTTTGACGATGGGCAGGCTGTCCACGCCGACTTGGGCCGCAAGAATCTGCAATTGCTCCATCGCTGCCGGACGGTTGGTATCCAGCGAGGCGAGCAGCACGCGCTTGCCGTTACGCTCTTTCAGCCGTTTGGCGAGTTTCGCCGTGGTGGTGGTTTTGCCCGAGCCTTGCAGACCGACCATCAGGATGGCAGAGGGCGGGTTGTCGATTTTCAGCGCTTCGGGCTCATCATCGCCCGCAAGCACGCGGATCAACTCGTCGTGCACGATCTTGACGACCTGTTGGCCGGGGGTGATCGATTTGGTGACGGCCTGACCGATGGCGCGGGTCTTGACGGCCTTGATAAAATTGCGGGCGACATCGAGGGAAACGTCGGCCTCTAGCAGGGCGGTGCGGACTTCGCGGAGCGCGGTGTCAACATCGGCCTCGGACAGCGCGCCGGCCTTGGTCAGACGGTCGAACACGCCACCAAGGCGTTCTGACAGGCTTTCAAACATGGCGCTCTCCTTTGGTTTCCCCAAAATATGGGGCGCGGCGGCGGGGTTCCCAAGACCAAAGCGAAACAGCACCTGTGGGCGCAACGCGCTGACAGGTGGCGATCCCGGCATGTGCCTAGGGACCGGAAGCATGCGCCTCCGGGGATTTCAGCGCGAGATACGGTGTTGGCCTGACAGAGTCAACCTTTGCGTGGTTTCAGCCAAGTGTTTATGGAAAGGACAAGTGCCTTTGACTGAGTGCCGGTTTCATAAATTCCGGTCAGAGGCAATACTGTGCCATCGGTCCGCATCAAAATCGGCCAGAA
>CBDUEF010000025.1:0-15661 GCA_965366095.1 uncultured Cypionkella sp.
GGCCGAGTGTGAACGCCGCGCAAAGGCGGCGGGCGCAAGTGTGATCCAGTTGACCACCGATAAATCCCGCCAGCGCGCCCATGCGTTTTATGAGCGGCTTGGTTATGTGGCCAGCCATCTGGGCTATAAAAAGCCGCTCTGACCCTTTCATCTTGGCAAAAATACCTCTCGGGGGGGCGATTGCAGCGCAATCGCATGGGGGGGCAGACAGCCCCCCTTTTCGCGGCCCGTCAAGGGCGCTACACCGTTCCAGACGCAAGGGAGATCAGCGATGGATGACCGTATCAACAGCTTTATGACCGGGCCGGATGAGCAGGGCCGTTTTGGCATGTTCGGCGGGCGCTTCGTGTCGGAAACCCTCATGCCGCTGATCCTTGATCTTGAGGCGCGCTATGAATTTGCCAAAACCGATCCGGCGTTCTGGGAGGAAATGGATTGGCTTTGGAAGCATTACGTTGGCCGCCCCTCGCCCCTTTACTATGCCGAGCGGCTGACCAAGCATCTCGGCGGCGCCAAGATTTACATGAAGCGCGACGAGTTGAACCACACCGGCGCGCATAAGATCAACAATGTGCTGGGCCAGATCATCCTTGCCCGCCGTATGGGAAAAACCCGGATCATCGCTGAAACCGGCGCCGGGCAGCACGGCGTGGCCACAGCCACGGTTTGCGCCAAGTTCGGGCTGAAATGCGTGGTCTATATGGGCGCGCATGATGTCGAGCGGCAAGCCCCGAACGTGTTTCGGATGCGGCTGTTGGGGGCGGAAGTGATCCCGGTGACTTCGGGCCGTGGCACGCTGAAAGATGCGATGAATGATGCCTTGCGCGATTGGGTGACCAATGTGCGCGATACGTTTTACTGCATCGGCACCGTGGCTGGGCCGCATCCCTACCCGGCGATGGTGCGTGATTTCCAAAGCATCATCGGCAAGGAAGTGCGCTGGCAACTGGCCGAGCAAGAGGGTGAGGGCCGCTTGCCCGATACCGTGATTGCGGCCATCGGTGGCGGATCAAACGCGATGGGGCTGTTTTACCCGTTCCTTGATGATCCGTCGGTGAACATCATTGGAGTTGAGGCCGGCGGCAAGGGCGTGGACGGGCGGATGCAGCATTGCGCCAGCCTGACCGGCGGTCGCCCCGGCGTTTTGCATGGCAACCGGACTTATCTGTTGCAGGACGATGACGGGCAGATTCTGGAGGGCTTCTCGATCTCGGCGGGCCTTGATTACCCCGGAATCGGGCCGGAACATTCCTGGCTGCATGACACGGGCCGCGCGCAATATGTCAGCATCACCGATGCCGAGGCGCTGGAGGCGTTCCAGCTTTCCTGCGCTTTGGAAGGCATCATCCCGGCGCTGGAACCCAGTCACGCGCTGGCCCATGTGATGAAAATCGCGCCGGAATTGCCGCCCGAGCATATCATCGTCATGAACATGTGCGGACGTGGCGACAAGGATATCTTCACCGTGGCCAAGCATTTGGGCTTTGACATGAAAATCTGAGTCGGCGGGCTAGTCCACGCAATTTGGCGGGAACCGGCGCTTTGGGAATGCCCTAAACCAAAAGTTTAGAGACGCAAAATAAACTTCACGCAGATTTTCTGCCGGGGTTTTTTGCTGTCAGGTCCAACGACCGGCCCTGTTAATGGAGTCGAACCCAAGTCCGATCAACCCTTCTTTAAGGAAACCACATGACCAGAATTTTCGCCCTTGCGGCAGCATTTGCGTTTACCTCCAGCATGGCCTTGGCCGATCTGGCCCCCGAAACGCTGGCAACTACCTATCAAAACAACGGCTATACCAATATAGAGGTAAAAGTTGGCGCAACACAGTTGAAGATTGAGGCGATCAAGGACAATGTGAAGATCGAGGCGACCTATGATATCGCAACGGGTGAAATCGTAAAATCCGAAACCCACGCGGTGCAGGCGGGCACGACGATCACGACGACAACGGAAATTCAGACAGACGGCGATTCGGCCGATTCAAGCGATGATGGCGACACGACCAAGTCGAATGATGACGGTGCCGATCATGATTCAGGCGATGATCATGGGAATGACAACGGGTCCGATGACAATCATGATGGTGGGCACGACGGTGGCCAGGATGGTGGTGACAACGACTAAGTCCGCGCTAAAGCGAGGAGTTTTTGAAGCAGTGCCCCTCTTGCGGACAACCGCAGGAGGGGACGCGAGCGCCCAGAGGGTTAAATGAATCGCCGGAATGTCTTGATCTTGTTTTCTGTCGGAGTGGTGTTCGGTCAGGCCGCTTATGCAAACGGCTTTGTCGATGCCATTGTGAAACAGCTAAAGCGGCAAGGGTTCATTGAACTGCGGGTTGAAAATACATGGCTGGGACGCGTGCGGATTGTCGGCCATACCGCCGAAGGCACGCGTGAGATTATCGTCAATCCCAATTCAGGAGAGATCCTGCGTGACCTTTGGTCCCCCGTGCAAAAGGGGCTTTCGCTAGAAGCGCCACTGGTCGGAGGGCAGGGCGGCAACACTTCAGGAGGTGACGATGACAACGCCGGGTCAGATGACCACTCTGGAAGCGATGACAATGGTGATGATCATGGCGATGGAAAAGATGATTAATTGCAGATTCGTTGGCCAAGTTGAATTGCCCGGGAGATCTGGTGAGTGAAATCTATCATTCTGATAAATCTGGTTTTTCTCTTGCAGGTTATCTGCGCTTTCTTCTTCATATCCGACATTCTTGCGTCAGTTTTTGGTTTTAGTGTCAGGCCATTGGCCTGGGAGACCCGGGAATTGATGGAGATTGGCGCTGCGTTCGGCTTGGCGATTGGCGTGCTGTTGGGGGGGATCATGTTGTATCGCGCGGTGCGAAGTCGCAATATTGCAGAGGCCAAAGTAAGACGGGCGGCGACCGCCTTTCACGATTTGCTGGAAGAGAGATTTGCGGAATGGGCACTGACCCCTGCCGAGTGTGATGTCGCGTTATTTGCGATCAAAGGCATGTCAACGGCCGAAATCGCGGTGATGCGCGTGACGTCAGAAGGCACGGTCAAGGCACAAACCAATGCGATCTATCGCAAAGCCGGGGTCAGCGGGCGGCCGCAATTGCTGGCCGTTTTTATCGAAGACCTGATGAGCGACTCGCTGCATCCGCGCCGAGCGGTGCAAGCTGCCTAGGCGCCTGTGGCCTTTGCACCGGACTGCGCCTCGAAACTTGCAGTAGGCATTTTGGGATGCGGAGAGGAGGGTCTTGCCTTCGTTCAGATACCGGCAAACTCTTGATCCTTAAAGGCATGGGGTAGATGCAGCCCACCACGCGCCCACCATGACATAGTTAGATCCCGGCCTGGGCCTATTGACAGCGGGAAATTTCTTTCGCGGTGATAGGCGTTGGTTTGCGTGAAGAAATTTAAACCCATATAGATATCAATAACCTAACTGCATAAGCTAAAGTTTATGTGCCTTTTTTTGGCCACATTTCTTACTCTCAAACCTTTGACGAATGGCGACGCGCCCGGATTGCCAGCTAATTCTTCCCTATCAAGCCATTGATTCGATCAGGGCGGGATAAGGTAGTATCATTAAATGGGGCGATAAGATGTTGACGGTAAAAGGGCGCAAGGCGCTTTTGGTAACGAGTGTATCGGCTCTTGTGATTGCGGGTATGGTTGCGTTCGCGCAGGCGGACGTAACCACCGGCAAAACAGAGGAAGTTGGAGTCGCCGCAGGGGAAACGGATGTTGGCAATGATGCTGTCGGACCCAGCGGGACGGATCAGTGCGACGCTGACCAAACTGCGGTGGATAAGCCAGGATCGGTCCTTGATGAAGTGCCTTACGTGATCGACGATGAAGTTCTCTACGCAATCGACCCGATTGCGCAGGACTCGGCTGAGCCGGTGCTTATTGAACCAAAGGACGCAACGGACGAGTCGGTAACGCAGGATGAGGATACCGACTCGGACCCTGTCATCTATTATGACAATGTCGCGCAAAATGCTGGTGGGCCACAAGTGCAAAGGCCTTGGACGCCTGAGGCGCATGTGCTGGTTGGAACGCATGACGACGGTCATGGTGCAGGGCGTATGCAAAACCTATGCAATACGGCTGGCGCGGGCTGGGATTGGCTGTGCAAAGGCTATAACGCTCGGCGCTGAGGTTTTCGATGACATCGCCGTCGGCTTCCGTGATATGGGTGCCGACAGCACAATTCAGTGTGCCATGACAACGGCAATCGTTTGGGCAAAAGTCACTAAGATCGTCGTGCGGTGGGGCCGCGTTGATCTTAAGAAACGGGTAGGAAAATGGGGAAGCTGCTGCTCGGGTTTTGGCTGGTACTGGCCACCGCTTTGCCGGTATTTGCCGACAACATTACAGATGAGATAATCGCAAATCTAAAGGCGCAGGGATATCATGTGGTTCAGCAAGACCGCACATGGTTGGGCCGGATGTGGATACTTGCGCGCAGTGATACCATGCAGCGCGAAGTTGTCTTCAATCCCGGTACCGGAGAGGTGTTGCGCGATTATGTTGTGACGCTCGCGTCGTTGCAGCAAAACGGCCATCCGGAGAGTGGCAACCCGGCAGTTTCAAAATCAGCAATCGCAACTGCGGGCCAAGATCCGGGCGGCGCGTCTGTTGCGCAGAGCGCGCCTGACGCGCCCGACCTTTTGGCGCGGTCGTTGGCGGACCCCGCCCCATGAGGCCAAATCCATCCTGCCCTATGCCCGCCTATGAGATTTGACATGAAGGTGCCGCGGCCGTCGCGCGCTGGTTTGTTTGTGCTTTTGCTCTTGGTTCAAACCGGCTGCGCCATGGTGTTTCTGGCCGATATCGTGCTGTCGGCGTTTGGGATTTATGGCAGGCCCTTGGCATGGACAACGCGCGAGTTGATGGAGATGGGTGCGGGTTTTGGCCTACTTTTGGGGATGATTTCTGCGGGCATACTGGTGTGGAGCGCCTTTCGCGATTTGCGTAAGGCCGAGTTGCGGTTGGGCCGCGCGTCAGGGGCCTTCAGCGAATTGCTGAATATCCGTTTTGACGAATGGGGCTTGACGGCGGCCGAGCGCGATGTGGCAATGTTTGCGATCAAAGGGTTAAGCGTGCAGGATATGGCGCGGCTGCGCGAAACCAGTGAAGGCACGGTGAAATCTCAGGCGGCTGCGATTTATCGCAAGGCGGGGGTAACGGGGCGTCCGCAGCTGTTGAGCCTGTTTATCGAAGATATGATCGGGACGCCTGCCGCGCCTCCGCAGGATTTGGAGCAGGTCAACAAACTGCGCAAGTTCGGATAAAGGCGCGCCGAGTCGTCATGGTGCCGTATAAAGCTGCAAGATCTCCAAAGGCACGACCGAAAGGGTGCGATTGTGCGTGGCCTCCAGCCGAACCTGCGGCGCGACGCCTTCGTGATGTGCCTGCAAGAACCGCGAGGCACACAGGCACCACTGATCACCGGGGCGAAGCCCGGCAAAGCCATACTCGGGATGGGGCGTCGAAAGATCATTCCCTAGGTATTTGGAAAACGCCAGAAACTCTGCAGTCATCTCGACGCAAACGGTGTGCAGCCCCTGATCCATCGGCCCGGTATCACAGCAGCCATTGCGGAAAAACCCGGTCAAGGGTGCCAATGAGCAAGGCTGCAGCTTTTGCCCCAGAACATTCAATGATGGCTCTTTCATCGGGTTTCCTTTGGCATGACCATTCTGCCTTGTACATCATTATGCCGCAGAAACTGAACCGGCGCGAGGGGTAAGGCGGAGCGGATAGAGGGCAGGATTTCCCCACTGTGCAGGGCATCGGGCTTGCATTAAGCTGCGCCGGATATTTGATTTCAGGATCGCGCATAATGGACGGTTTTTTTGTACTTATGGCCCTGATTGTGTTGGCCATTCCGGTTTCGATCATCGTGCTTTTTGTTGGCCAATCACGGTTGAGGTTGCGGATTGCGCAATTGGAGTTGGCACTGAAAGCTGGCCAGGTGGCTGTTGCGCTGCCTGCGGCGCCGACGACAATAGCGGTGCCGGATGCCCCCCCACTTGCGCTTTCAGGCCAAGAGGTCGCTTTGGTTGCCACGCCGGGCGAAGTGGCGCAGGCGGCTAAGGCGGTATTGCCTTGGGAAAGCCTGACCAAACACGCGGCCGAAGCCGCCGATCCGGGGCAAGACCGCCCCTTGGTGATCAGGCCGGACCGGATTGCCAATCTGATGACATGGCTGGCGCGCAATTGGGTCTACGCCGTTTCGGCGGTGTCTTTGGCGCTAGCGGGCGTGTTTTTCGTGCAATATGGCATGGAAAAGGGCTTGTTGCCGCCGGGGTTGCGGGTGTTGGCCGCGATTGCCTTTGGGGCTGTGCTGATTGGCGCGGGCGAATGGTTGCGCCGCCGTCACGGCGATGAGGGCGATCAGGCGACAGCGAATTTGCCGTCGGTGTTTTCCGGCGCGGGGTTGGTGGCGATTTTTGCAGGCATCGTTGCGGCGCGGCAGCTTTATGGGCTGATCGGGCCAGAACTGGCGTTTGGAGGCTTGCTGGCGACGGCTCTGCTGGCGGTGGTTTTGGGTTGGCTGCATGGGCCTTTGCTTGCGGCCATCGGCCTGTTGGGGGCTGCAGCGACGCCGTTTCTGGTGGCGGGCGTGTCGGGGTCAGCGCCTTGGCATTACGGCTATTACACGCTGATTGCGGCGATAGGCCTGGCTGTGGACGCGATGCGGCGCTGGGCTTGGATTTCGGTGCTGGCCTTGGTGATCGGCTTTGTCGGGGCCTTTTTGATGTATGCGGGCGAGGCGGGGCTGGCCGGGTTTGCGATCACCTTGGCGGGGCTGGCGCTGTTGGCGGTGGCGCTGCCGGTGATGCAGATTGTGCCCAGGCATGAGGGGCCCTCGGTGGTGGAAGCGCTGCTGTTGCGCGGCAAAGAGGGCTGGCCGAATTTCCCGGTGCGCTTGGCAGCGGGGTCGGTTCTGGTGGCCTCGGTCGGGTTGGGGATGCTGTTTCCCTGGCAGTCGGATGAGGCGATGCTGGTTTATGCGGTGTTGGTGCTGCTGGCGCTGGCCTTGCTGTTGTGGGCCGAGAAAGCGCCGGGGATTGGCGATCTGGCGGTTTTGCCTGCTGTGGCCTTTGTGGCGCGCCTTGCAAGTGATGCGGTGAATTACCGCCCGATTTCGCGCGAGTTTTCGGCGCTGGCGATTGATATTCGCGCGCCCGAGACCTCGGCCCCGATGACGGTGACGATCCTGTTGGCGATGGCGGTGGCGATCTCGCTGGGCTTTGCTTATCGGGCGTTGAGAACCCAAGGATTGCAGGGGATTGCCTTTGGTTTGGGGGCCGTGCTGATGGCGCCCATTGCGGCGGCGGGGTTGGAGCTGTTCTGGAATCCGTCGCCGGTGTTGGGGGCCTATCCTTGGGCGCTGCATGTGATTGCGCTGGCAGGGCTGATGGTGGCCTTGGCGCTGCGTTTTGCCAAGGTTGATGCGCCCGATTTGCGGCGCACGGCCCATGCGACGCTTTCGGCGCTGTCGCTGATTGCGCTGGCGCTGTTCTTGGTGACGTCGTCCTCGGCGCTGACCTTGGCGCTGGCGGTGCTGGTGCTGGTGGCGGCGGCGTTGGACCGGCGGTTCTTGCTGCCGGAAATGGGGTTGTTCATTCAGGCGGGCGTGGCGGTGCTGGGCTATCGCTTGCTGGTTGATCCGGGGATCAATTGGGCGCTTTGGGCTGGGTTGGGGGCGGTGTTGATCACCTATCTGGGAGTGATTTGCGCGCTGATTGCGGCGATTTATCTGCTGCGTCCGGTGGGGCGGCCGATTGCGATGGGGGTGATGGAAAGTGCTGCGGCGGGCTTTACGGCGGTGCTGGCCAATATTTTGATCACGCGCTGGATGATGCCTGCGGGCCAAACCTATCCCGAGGCGACGGCGGCCTTTGCCACGCTGTCGGCGCTGCCTTGGCTGGTGCTGATGTTGATGCAGATTTACCGGGCGCGGTTGGGCGGCGTTCTGCGCTGGTTGCGCCGCGCGATAGCGGTGGTGGCGGGGTTGATGACCGCTGGCAGTCTTGCGGCGGCGGTGACCTTTTTCAATCCGCTGTTCAGTTGGGGGCCCGAGGATACGAATGGGAAGATTTCCGGGCCTTTGGTAGTTGACAGCTTGATGGTGGCCTATCTGGTGCCGGGCTTGATATTGTTGGTGGCGGCGTGGAAGCTGCCGGGGATGCCAAGGCTGTTGGGCAAGCTGTTTGCCGTGATCGGCGCGGCTTTGGCGGCGCTTTATATCGTGCTGGAAATCCGGCGCTATTGGCAGGGTGACTGGATCGGCGGCACTGAAGTGATGCAGGGCGAGCTTTACAGCTATACCGTGGCGTTGATGCTGTTGGGGGCGGGGCTTTTGTATCAGGCGATTGCGCGCCGTTCGGATGGGTTGCGCAAGATCGCGATGGCGGTGATCGCGTTGACGGTGGTCAAGGTGTTCTTGTGGGATGCTTCGGGCCTGACCGGGCTGACGCGGGTGGCCAGCTTCCTTGGCTTGGGCCTGTCGCTGGCGGCATTGGCCTGGCTGAACCGCTGGGCGGGGCAGGTCGCGGGCAAGCCACCGACGGAAAGCTAGGTAAAGCGGGGCGGGCCGTTCGCAGTTTCGATCAGCCCCATCCGCAAGGCACGCCCGATGCGATGGGCAAGGGATGACCATGCGGCGGCAGTCTCTTGCGGCAATTGTCGCGCCAGCACCTGATCAAACAGGCCTAACCACGGCTCGAACATACCGGGGCGCACATCGCCTGCGGCCTTGTGCGCCTGCATCGGATTGCCGTCATAGCTGCGCTCCATCAAGATTGCATTGCGCCAGAAGCCGGCGATTTTCGCCTCATGCTCGGGCCAATCGGTGACATGGGCGGCAAAGACCGGGCCAAGCGCCGGATGGCGGCGGATGGCGGCATAGAAATCGGCAACGACGGCGTCAATCTGGGCCGGGGTGACATCAAAACGGGGGGGCAAGGCACTGGACATGGCGCATCTGTCGCGCTGTGGCCACAAAATTGCAATCGGCCAATGCGCCGCACCCCTTTACCGCGCGCACGGCCTTTCCTATAAGGCGCGCATGAGCCGCATATCCGCGATGATCATACGAATTATCGGCCCGGCGATCTGAGCCTTTCAGACGCCGGGACTGGCGCCTTGCGCCCCTTTGATTGACCTATTTCCCAAGGACCGCCCCGATGTGCGCTGATACGCCCCAAAATCCCGACTACCGCGATACCGTTTTTCTGCCTGAAACCGAGTTTCCGATGCGGGCGGGCCTACCTGCGCGCGAGCCCGATTGGCTGGCGCGCTGGGAAAAGATCGGGGTCTATGACCGCTTGCGTGAGAAAACCGGGCGCACGCCGTTCACCCTGCATGACGGCCCGCCCTACGCCAACGGCCATCTGCACATCGGCCATGCGCTGAACAAAATCCTCAAGGATATGGTGGTGCGCAGCCAGCAGATGATGGGCAAGGATGCGCGCTATGTGCCGGGATGGGATTGTCATGGCTTGCCGATCGAATGGAAGATCGAAGAGCAATACCGCGCCAAAGGGCTGAACAAGGACGATGTGAACATCGTTGATTTCCGTCAGGAATGCCGGGCCTTTGCTGCGGGCTGGATCGACGTTCAGCGCGAGGAATTCAAGCGTTTGGGCGTGACCGGCAATTGGCCCAAGCCCTATCTGACCATGGATTACCACGCCGAGGCGGTGATCGCCGATGAGTTCATGAAGTTCCTGATGAACGGCTCGCTTTATCAAGGCTCAAAGCCCGTGATGTGGTCGCCGGTTGAGAAAACCGCTTTGGCCGAGGCCGAGGTGGAATATCACGATCACACCAGCCACACGATCTGGGTGCGGTTCCGCCTGACCGGCCTGGAGCCGTCGCGCGAGTATCTGATGGGCCAAGGCACGGATTTCGTCGAAGTGGTGCGGGTGGTTGGTGAGGCGTTCCATGAGGTCTCGGTGCTGATCTGGACCACAACCCCCTGGACCATCCCGCAAAACCGGGCGGTCGCGTTCAATCCGGGTGTGGCTTATGGACTTTACCGCGTTGATGAGTTGGTCGAAGGGGCCAAGGGCGTCGTTGGCGAAAAGCTGATCCTAGCCGATGCCTTGGCCGAAAGCGTGATGGCCTCGGGCAAGGTGGCCGCCTTTACCCGTTTGCGCGATGTTCCGGCCGAATTGCTGGCCACGATCACCATGGCGCATCCGTTCCACGGCATGGCCGAGAATGGCGAATGGGATTTTACCGTGCCGATGCTGGCGGGCGATCATGTGACCGAGGAGGCGGGCACAGGTTTCGTGCATACCGCGCCCAGCCATGGCGATGACGATTACCAGATGGGCCTGAAATATGGCTTGCCGATGACCTATAACGTCGAACCCGATGGCAGCTATCGCCCCGATCTGCCGCTGTTTGGCGGCCAGGTGATCATCACGCCCGAGGGCAAAGAGGGCCCGGCGAACGTTGAGATCATCAAGGCTTTGGCGGGGGCGGGGGTGCTGTTTGCCAAGGGCAAGCTGAAACACAGCTATCCGCATTCCTGGCGCTCCAAGGCCCCGGTGATCTATCGCAACACGCCGCAATGGTTCGTTTCGATCGACAAATCGCTGGAAGACGGCATGGGCACTTATGGCGAAACCATCCGTCAGCGGGCGTTGAACTCGATCAATCAGCTTGTCACCTGGACGCCGGTTTCTGGCCGCAACCGCCTGCATTCGATGATTGAAGCGCGGCCCGATTGGGTGCTGTCGCGCCAACGCGCCTGGGGCGTGCCGCTGACCTGTTTCACCAAGATCGGTGCCAAGCCGACCGATGCTGATTACCTGTTGCGCAATGATCAGGTGAACGCCCGCATCAAGGCCGCGTTCGAGGCCGATGGCGCGGATGTTTGGTATATGGACGGGTTCAAGGAAAAGGTCTTGGGCGGGATCGTTGATCCGGCAGCCTATAACCAGATCTTCGACGTGCTGGATGTGTGGTTTGATAGCGGGTCCACCCATGCTTTCGTGCTGCGCGACCGTGAGGATGGCAGCGCCGACGGCATTGCCGATCTTTACCTTGAAGGCACCGATCAACACCGCGGCTGGTTTCATTCCTCGATGTTGCAGGCCTGCGGCACCAAGGGCCGCGCGCCCTATCGGGGGGTGTTGACGCATGGGTTTACGCTGGATGAAAAGGGCATGAAGATGTCCAAATCCATCGGAAATACCGTGGCCCCGCAAGAGGTTATCGGGGAATACGGCGCCGATATCCTCCGGCTTTGGGTGGCGCAAAGCGATTACACCATCGATCTGCGCATCGGTAAGGAAATCCTGAAAGGCGTGGCCGACAGCTATCGCCGTTTGCGCAACACCATGCGCTTCCTGTTGGGTAATCTTGAGGGCTTTAGCGAGGCCGAGCGGGTTTCGGTGGCCGATATGCCCGAGTTGGAGCAATGGGTGCTGCACCGCGTGGCCGAACTCGATGCCGAGGTGCGCAGCGGCTATGGCAAATATGATTTCCAGGGCGTATTCCAAAAGCTGTTCACCTTTGCCACCTCTGATCTGAGCCAGGTGTTCTTTGATGTGCGCAAGGATGCCTTGTATTGCGACGTGGCCACCAGTTTGCGCCGCAGGTCGGCGCGCACGGTGCTGGATATCTTGTTCCACCGCCTGACGACCTGGCTTGCGCCGGTGCTGGTGTTTACGATGGAAGAAGTGTGGCTGTGTCGCTTCCCCGAGGAAGGCTCATCCGTGCATCTGATGGATATGCCGGAGACGCCTGCCGAATGGCTGAACCCTAGCCTTGCCGCGAAATGGGACGGCATCCGCGCCGCGCGTCGGGTGGTCAATGGCGCGCTGGAAGTGCAGCGCACGGCCAAGGTGATTGGGGCCAGCCTTGAGGCGGCCCCGGTGGTGCATGTGGCTGACACGGCGATTTTGGCGGCACTGAAATCGGTGAATTTCGCCGAGTTGTGTATCACCTCAGGCATCCAACTGACGAAGGACCCGGAACCTGCCGAGGCGTTCCGCTTGCCTGAAGTGCCGGGCGTGGGCGTGGTGTTTGAACGCGCGCCGGGGCAGAAATGCCAACGCTGCTGGCAGATTTTGCCGGAAGTGGGCAGGCAGTCCCATCCCGGCACCTGCAAACGCTGCAATGAGGCGCTGGGCTAGGGACATGCCAAGGCTGCGCGATCTGGGGTATCGGATTGGCCGCTTTCCTATAGGGCGGTTGAACGCAATTACCGATGTGGCTGGCGTGAAAGTTGGCCACATCACCTTGATTGAGGGCGCGCGCACCCGCACCGGGGCCACGGCAATTGTGCCGCATGGGGGCAATCTCTTTCAGCGAAAAGTGCGGGCCGGCTTTGCGGTGCTGAACGGCTTTGGCAAATTCGCGGGCTCGACCCAGATCGAGGAACTGGGCGAGTTGGAAACCCCGATTGTGCTGACCAACACCCTTGCGACGGGCCGCGCGATTGAAGCGATCATCGCGCATACGCTGGATCAGCCGGGCAATGCGGCGGTGACCTCGATCAATGCGGTGGTGGGCGAAACCAATGACAGCCGCTTGAATGACATCCGCGCCTTGCGCCCCACGCTGGCCGAAATGCGGCTGGCCATTGAGGCGGCTTCCGGCGCGGTGGCCGAAGGCGCGGTGGGGGCGGGCACCGGCTGCGTGGCCTTTGGGGTCAAGGGGGGGATCGGCACGGCCTCGCGCCTTGTGGGCGGGTTCACTTTGGGCGTGTTGGTGCAGGCAAATTTCGGCGGGATATTGCGGATCGACGCTGTGCCGCTGGCCCATCTGCCCGAACATGATGTGAATGGCTCGATTGTGATCATTCTGGCAACCGACGCGCCACTTTGCGCGCGCAACCTGAAACGGCTGGCGACGCGCTGCTTTGGTGGCTTGGCCCGCACGGGTGCCGCACTGTCGAATGGCTCGGGCGATTACGCCTTGGCGTTTTCGGTGGGGCAGGGCGCGGATTTGGCCAATGACGCAATGTCCGACCTGTTCGAAGCCGCGATTGAGGCGACGGAGGAGGCGATTTTAAACGCCCTGACCATGGCCGAGCCCATGCAGGGCTATGATGCCAACCTGATGGTCGAGAATTTCGTGCCCGCTTTGAACCTGCCCCACAAATGAATCGCGCGGGGCTGCAAACGCCCTTGGGGCCGATCACGCTGACCGAGGAAGGCGGAGTGATCACCGCGCTGGATTGGGTTGCCTCGCCTGCCGGAACTTCGGATCTGTTGCTTGAGGCCTCTGCGCAACTGACGGGCTATTTTGCCGGGAAATTGCAGGTGTTTGATCTGCCATTGGCGTTTGGTGACGGGTTTCAGGGCAGGGTGCGACGGGCGATGGCGGCGATTGCCTATGGCGATACCCGAACCTACGGCGATCTGTCGCGCGATCTCGAGGCCCCGGCGCAAGCAATTGGGCAGGCCTGCGGGGCCAATCCTTTGCCGATCCTTATCCCCTGTCATCGGGTTTTGGCGGCCAAGGGATTGGGCGGATTTTCGGCAAAGGGCGGGGTCGAAACCAAGGTGTTTCTGCTGCGGCTGGAAGGTGCGGCGCAGCTTTTGATCTAAGCCCCGGCTTGCCTAAATGCGGCGGCGCTTGTAACGATTCACGCATCCTAATTGCAGGCCAAAGCGTGACAATTCCGATCCTTCTTGCCGTTCTGGCGGCGGCTTTCCTGCATGCGCTTTGGAACGCCTTGATCAAGACCGGCACCTCGCGGCTGGGGGCGATGATCATCTTGTCGATGGGTGAGGTGCCTATTGGCTTGGTGGTTGCGGGCTTTCGGCCTTTGCCTGTGCCCGAGGCTTGGAAATGGGTGCTGATGGCGGGCTGCACGCATTTCTTTTACAAGTTTTTCCTGACCTATGCCTATGAGCGTGGCGATCTTTCACGGGTTTACCCAATTGCGCGCGGCACGGCCCCCTTGTTGGTGGCGCTGACGGCGCCGTTTTTTATCGGGGATACGCTGAGCGTTCAGGAATATATCGGCGTCACCGTGCTGGGATTGGGTATCTTGTTGATGGCGCAGGGGATTTTTGCCAATGGCGAGAATCGTCGGATGCTGCCCTTTGCGCTGGGATCGGCGCTGGCCACCGCCACCTATACGCTGATCGACGGCCATGGCGCGCGGATTTCAGGCGATGCGGTGGCCTATGTGGCTTGGGTCTTTGTGGCCGATGGGATCATCTTTGCCACCGGCGCGCTGGCCTTCAAAGGGCTGGACGTTCTGCCGCGCAACCGGCGGGCCTGGGGGGTTGGGTTTCTGGCCTCGGGCGCTTCATACGGAGCCTATGCGGTGTCGATCTGGGCGATGACCCGCGCGCCGATTGCGGTGGTGGCGGCGGTGCGCGAAACCTCGATCCTGTTTGCGGTGCTGATCGGCTGGATCGCCTTTGGCGAAAAGATGACGCGCGGCAAGGCGCTGGCGGCAGTAGTGATCGTGTCGGGGGTGATATTTACCCGGCTTTAGCGGGCATGACGCTCGGGAATGATCTGCTGAGCGATTCCGGCAAGGGTCAGGTAGAATGAAGTGATCACCAGCCCCCAATGCGCCAGTGAACCTTCGGAGAAATTCATCCAGGCGGCCCATCCGGCAAAGATCACCCAAGCCAGCGACATCGGCAAGGTCACCTCGCGCCAGCGTTTGGTGCGGGTGGGGTGGACGAATTTGAGGTTCAGGAACATCGCCACCGTCAGCAACACTACAGTGGCCAGAATGATCCATTCCGAAGGGTCCACCGCGAACAACACCAGCACCACCATGTTCCAGCAGGCGGGAAAGCCGGAAAAGCTTTTATCCTTGGTTTTCATGCGGGTATCGGCAAAGTAGACCACTGATCCATAAACGATGGCGATGATGGAAAACCAGCCGGTCCAGCCATCCAGCATCCCCGATTTGAACAGGGCGTAGGCAGGAATGAACACATAGGTCAGGTAATCGACGATCAGATCCATCAACACGCCGTCATAGATCGGGAAGTTCTTCGGTGTGTCATAGCGCCGGGCCAGGGGGCCGTCGATGCCATCGACAAACAGCGCCAACACCAGCCAGAGGAACATCAGGCTCCATTTACCCTCAACCGCCGCCAGCATCGCAAACATCGACAAGACGGCGCCAGAGGCTGTCAAAAGGTGAACAGAAAGGGCTTTGAGGCGAATGTCCATATGGTTTTTTCGCTGAAACCCATGGATTTTGCAATGGTGCAGAGGGAGTTTTTTACCCTTCAGGCGCGGGGATGCGCTTTTTCGTAAACCTCCATCAGGCGGGCTGCGTCCACAGCCGTATAGGCCTGGGTTGTCGACAGCGAGGCATGGCCCAACAGCTCTTGAATCGCGCGCAGATCGCCGCCCGCAGACAAAAGATGCGTCGCAAAGCTGTGGCGCATGGCGTGGGGGGTGGCGGTGGCGGGCAGGCCCAGTTGCATCCGGGCTTTCTCCATCACCAGCGCGATCAGACGCGGGTTCAGCGGGCCCCCGCGCGCGCCGCGAAAGAGCGGATCGCGTGCCATCATCGGATAGGGGCAAAGCGCAACATAGCGCGCAACGGCGGTTTGTGTGGCGGGCAATACGGGCACCAACCGTTCCTTGCCGCCCTTGCCCTTGATGCGCAAGGTGTCGGGCAGGGGATGGGCGGCGCCGGTCAGGCCCAAAGCCTCGGAAATCCGCAAGCC
>CBDUEF010000026.1:0-15638 GCA_965366095.1 uncultured Cypionkella sp.
GGCGGATTATCGAGACGGCGGCTTGTGTGGCGGAAGGGGCAGAATGGTTGGCGGCCAATCACCCCGCGTTTCGCCGCGCTTTGGCGTTGACCGGGCCGTTGCCGCTCCGCCGTCAGGCCGATGGGTTCACAGCACTTTTGGATGCGATTGTGGGCCAGCAGGTCTCGGTGGCATCGGCCAATGCGATCTGGGCGCGGATGGAGGCGGCGGGGGTGACCGAACAGGCGGCGATGGCGGTGGCCAGCGATGAGGAATTGCGCGCGGTGGGGCTGTCCCGGCAAAAGGCGCGCTATGGGCGGGCTTTGGCGGCGGCGGGGATTGATTTTGCGGCCTTGCGCCTGGTGCCCGATGCCGAGGTGGTGAAAACGCTGGTGGCGGTGCCGGGGATTGGCCTCTGGACCGCCGAGATTTACGCGATGTTTGCTTTGGGGCGTGCGGATGTATTTGCGCCGGGCGATCTGGCCCTGCAAGAGGCGGCGCGGATCTTGTTCGGGTTGGAGGCGCGGCCCAATGAAAAAGCGTTGCGCGCGATGTCGCTGGAGTGGAGCCCGTGGCGGGCGGTTGCGGCGCGCGCGCTCTGGGTCTATTATCGGGTGGCACGCGAGCGGGAGGGTATCAGATGAGCCGGACTTTGAAATTTGGCCGCAAGGCGTCAAACGGCCCGCTGCGCCGGATGGTGGTGTTTTTGCACGGCTATGGTGCTGATGGCGCCGATTTGCTGGGATTGGCCGATGTTTTGGCGCCGCATCTGCCCGGCACGGTGTTTTTCGCCCCCGATGCGCCTTTGCCTTGTGCGGCCAGTGGCTTTGGGCGGCAGTGGTTCGGAATACCGGCCTTTGATGGGTCATCCATGGTGGCGGCGGGGCAGGAGATGGCGGCCTCGGCGGATGATTTGAACGGGTTTATTGATGCCTGTTTAGCGGCGGAGGGGCTGACCCCTGCCGATCTGGTGCTGGTAGGGTTCTCGCAAGGCGCGATGATGGCCTTGCATGTGGCCCCGCGCCGGGCGGTTGCGGTGGCGGGTGTGGTGGCGATTTCGGGGCGGTTGTTGCGGCCCGAGGTTTTGGTGGCCGAGACGCGGGTTAAGCCGCCGGTGCTGCTGATCCATGGTGACGAGGATGCGGTGGTGCCCTTTGCCGAGATGGGGCTTGCGGGCACGGCGCTGAGTGCTGCGGGATTTGAGGTGTTTGGCCATGTCATGCATGGCGCAGGGCATGGCATCGCGCCCGATGGGCTTTCAGTGGCGCTGGCGTTTATGACGGATCGTTTGCCTAAGTAGACTGGCTTTCCAGATAGGCGGCGCAGCCGGTGAGGGCGGCGAAATCATCCTCGACGACTGAGACCGCGAAGTCTTTGACCAGCAGGTCTACCCGGCGCGGTTCGCGAAAGGCCTGCGTCAGGCCAAAACGGGCGAAATGCGGGGTCATGGCGCGGGCCATGCCGCCGATCAGGTAGATGCCGCCATAGGGCAGGTGGATCAGCGCGAGGTCGGCCAGCATTTGCGCAAGGATTTGGGTATAGAGACGGGCCGCATGTTCGGCGGTGGCATCGCCTGCGGCAAGGGCTGCCAGCACGGCGGCGCTGTCAAGGCGGGTGGGACTTGCGGCTTCGGCGGCGGCAAAAGCGTAAAGATTGGCCAGACCGCGCCCGGCCAGAACCTCTTCAACGCCGGGGTGTTGGCTGGTCGAAAGCGGATCAGCGGCGAGGGTTTTCGCGATGAATTGGGCCAGCCGGAGGGTCTCGGCGGTGCGCACGGGCATGTTGACATGGCCGCATTCCGAGGGCGGCACGATGCGGCCCAAGGGGGTGGAATGGACGGGGGCGGCGTTGACGCCGGTGCCAAGGCCCACAACCAGCATGGCGGCGTTTGGGGTGGTTGGGCCTGCGATCACGGGGCGCAGGTCAGATGCCGCGATATGGCCAAGGGCTTGGCCCTGGGCCTGAAGATCATTGAGCAGGGCCACACGATGCGCGCCGGTGGCGGCGGTGAGTTTGGCGGCGTCCATCACCCAGTTGAGGTTGGTCATCTGCGCCACGCCGTCTTGCACCGGCCCGGCGGCGGCAACGCAAACGCCGCCGACCTGAACGCCGGTTTCCGCCAGATAGTCTTGCAGGATATGGGCGATGTCCTGGCCATTGGCGGCATAGGCGGCATTGGAGAATTTGCGCATTGAGCCTGCCCGCAAGGCTTTGCCATCGGCAAGGGCCACGCGGGTGTTGGTGCCGCCGATATCGGCCAGAATGGCGGGGAGTGTGGGCATTTGTCGTCCTTCGTGGGGCGAATCTTCACGGTGAGCGATAGCATTACGCGGCTTGGCCGGCTTAGGCAAACGCGAGGGCGGAGTTAGCGGGCGAATATCTCACGCAAGAGGGCCGAGAGTGTCGCAACAGCGGTGGATTGGCCGCTTGTCGTGGTCAATTGGGCCAGAACCACCGGCTCGGTTCCGGCGTCGACAAGGGGCCGGGTGACAAGGGCTGCGCCGTCGGGGGAGTGGCGGGGGGCGGGGTTGGTATAGGAAAGCCCGATCCCCAGGCCATTGGCGGCATAGCTGCGCATCAGCTCAAGGCTGGCGGTGCGGTGGGCGATATTGGCGATCAGGCCGCGCGCGGCAAACAGCGCGCGGATATGGCCGAGGCTTTGATCCTGATCGGCCAGAACGAGAGGGTGATCAGCGAGATCGCTGAGGTGGAGCGAGGGGCGGGCGGCCAAAGGATGCGCGACGGGCAGAATGGCATGCGGGGCAATGAGGGCAAGGGTTTCGCGCAGGATGCTGGCCGGCAGGCCCAGATCCCAGGTGACGGCCAAATCGCAGCGCGCTTGCGTCAGGGCGGTGGCAAGGGCATCGAATCCCATCACCGAGCAGCGCAGGCTCATGTCGGGGTGGCGCTGTTTGGCGAGGGCCAGAAGCGGGGCCAGAAGTTGCGGGGCGAGGTCTTGGAACAGGGCCATATGGATTTCGGTTCCCAGTTCGGTATCGCGGCGGGTCAGGGCGCCGATTTGGGCAAGTGCCAGGTCTGCCTCGGCCAGCCAGCCGCGCCCAAAGGCGGTGGGCACCAGCCGACCTCCGGGGCGGCGGTGAAAGAGCGCGCGTGCGAGCAGCGATTCGAGCTGGGCCAGCGCCACCGACAGCGCCGGTTGGCTGACATGAAGGGCATTCGCGGCAGTGGTCACTCCGCCATGGCGGGCGATGGCAGAGGCATATTCAAGCTGGCGCAGGGTGAGGGATAGCATGAGCCTATGACCAATATTGAAAGGTATTATTTGAGATTATGTTATATCCACGCCATTGCTTTGGCCAGAGCAAAGCAGGAGGCCGGAATGGTTGTGGTAACCGATGAGATGATCGAAACCTATCAGCGCGATGGTGTGGTGTTGATCAAGGGACTGTGGGCCGATTGGGTCGAGGAATTGCGGGCAGGCGTTGCGCGCAATATGGCCGAGCCGGGACCTTACGGGGCGGAAAACCTGAAGCCCGGCGAGGGGGGGCGGTTTTTCGATGATTATTGCAATTGGAACCGCATCCCCGAGTTCGAGACGGTTATTCGCGGATCAGAGGTGGCGGAGGTTGCGGCCAAGCTGATGGGATCAGAGCGGGTGCAGCTTTTCCATGACCATGTGTTGGTCAAGGAACCCGGCACTTCAAAGCCAACACCCTGGCATCAGGATGGGCCTTATTACTTCGTGCAGGGCGCGCAGACGGTCAGTTTCTGGTCGCCGCTTGATCCGGTGAAAGAGGCGTCGTTGCGCTGTGTGGCGGGGTCGCATCGTTGGCCGCGGGAGGTTTTGCCGACGCGTTGGCTGGCCGAGACCAGTTTTTATCCCGATGAGAGCAAATATATGCCGGTGCCCGATCCCGATGCCGAGGGCATGGATATTCGCGAATGGCAGATGGAGCCGGGCGATGCGGTGGCGTTCAACTATGGCACGCTGCACGGCGCGCGCGGGAACAATTCCGACCGGCGGCGGCGGGCGTTTTCGTTGCGGCTGGTAGGGGAGGATGCGCGCTATGTGACGCGTCCGGGGCGGACCTCGCCGCCCTATCCGGGGCATGAGATGGTGGACGGGCAGCGGCTGCGCGAGGATTGGTTCCCGGTATTGCGGGGCTGATCTTCCAAGGGGGCGGTTGCTTGGGGGCATTGAGCCCCCGCGCAACCGGCGCATTCGCGCGGACTGCGGCACCGTAGCACTCTTGAAATGGGGGAGCGTTTGGGGTGATGTGGGGGGAAAAGGAGCCCCGTGATGGCCGTTGATCCGAAATTTGCCCGCCCCAAGCGTTTTCCCGCCCCAGAGTTTCCGCCGCGCAAGATCGCGCGGTTTGCCAAGATGCCGCCTGCGGTGTTTCCGGTATTGCTGGGCGTGTTGGGAATGGGGCTGGCGTTGCGGCGGTTGCTGGTGGGCACGGCGTTGGAAGGTGTGGTTGAGGCGGTTTTGGGGGCTTTGCTGGCGCTGTGGCTGTTTGCGGCGGTGGCGATGATGGGTAAGATTGCGCGGCGGCCTGCGGTATTGTTGGAGGATTTGCGGGTATTGCCGGGGCGCTCGGGGATGGCGGCAAGCACGATGGCGGGGATGGCGGCGGCGGTGGTGTTGGTGCCCTATGCGCCGGGTGTGGCCTTGGGGCTGCTGTGGTTGGCATTGGCGTTGCATGCGGTTTTGGCGCTGGCGTTGGTCTGGGTGATGGTCTCCACGCCCGGCGAGGCGCGGCAGGTGACCCCGGCTTGGCATCTGAGCTTTGTCGGCTTCATCGTGGGGGCGCTGGCGGCGGTGCCTTTGGGGCAGGTCTGGCTGGCCGAAGGGCTGCTATGGGCGATGGTGCCGGTTGCTGTGGCGATTTGGGCGGTGTCTTTGGGGCAATTGGTCCGCCGTATTCCGCCTACGCCGTTGCGGCCCTTGTTGGCGATTCATCTGGCCCCGGCGGCGCTGTTTGTGACGGTGGCGGCGTCTTTGGGACATATGGAGCTGGCCAATGGTTTTGCCGTGCTGTCGGTGGCGATTGCGTTGGCGCTGTTGATCAGCCTGCGTTGGGTGCTGGCTTCGGGGTTTTCGGCGCTGTGGGGGGCGTTCACCTTTCCGCTGGCGGCCCTTGCCTCGGCCTTGCTGGCCGTTGGCGGTGTTTGGTATTGGCCGGGGGTGGCTTTGGCGATTGCGGCGGCGATTGTGGTGCCGATGATCGCGGCTCGGGTGGTGAAGATGTGGGCCACGGGGGCATTGGCGGGCAAGACCAACGCGGCGGAGGCCTAGATCAGGCCAACCCAAGCCCGGGCGAGAGCGAGGCCATGGGCGTCGGCCTGCGCGCCAATGGTTTGGCTGAGCGCGGGGTGGTTGGCCTGCCAGCCGGGTTCGGCCCTTTCCATCAACGCGGGGAAAGTGCGGGTCCAATCGGCGACGACGGCGCGGTTGGCCTCGAAATGAAACTGCATCGCATAGGCGGCGCGGTTTGTGCGAAAGCACTGGCTTGGCACGCTGGGGGAGTGGGCGAGATGGGTGGCGCTGTGGGGCAGGGTGAAGGTGTCGCTGTGCCATTGGAAGATCTGGAAAACGGGGGGCAGGTGGCGCAGAACCGGGTCTGACTGGCCCTCGGGAGTGAGGGTAACCTCGCACCAGCCGAATTCCAGGGCTGCGTTGAGATGATTTTGCGCGCCAAGCCCGCGCGCCATCAGCTGGCTGCCAAGGCAGATCCCCAAAACGGCATGATCTTGGGCGCCCGCATCGCGCATCAGGCCCGCGAGATCGGGCAGATAGGGGTGGGTGTCATCGGCCAAAGCGTTTTGTTCGCCGCCAAAGACCACGAGCGCATCAAAGCTGTTCAGGGCGGGCAGGCGGTTATCGAGCCAAGGTCTATAGAGGTCGATCTGGGCTGCAGCCTCATGCAGGGCCACGCCGACCTGACCGTGATGGGTGACGCGGGTGTTCTCGACGATAGCGACGCGCATGGGGTTTCCTTTGGCTTTGGCCGCAGTATGGGCAGGCGATTTCAAAGGGCAAGGGGCGATAGGCCCTTGCGCTTGGACGGCTTGCGTGAAAGGAGACCCCGTCAAACGAACACTCCCCTTTGAACCCGATGGAGGCTTTCATGGAGATTCGCGAGGCGCTTACCTTTGACGATGTTTTGCTGGTGCCAGCGGCCAGCTCGGTTTTGCCGAGCGATGCTGATACCTCGACTTACGTGACAAAATCCATACGGATGAATATCCCGCTTTTGTCGAGTGCGATGGATACTGTGACCGAAGGCCGGATGGCGATTGCGATGGCGCAGGCGGGCGGGATTGGGGTGATCCACCGCAATCTGGACCTTGAGGCGCAGGCGCGCGAGGTGCGCAGGGTCAAGCGGTTTGAATCCGGCGTGGTCTATGCGCCGATCACTTTGACACCGGATCAAACGCTTGCCGATGCCAAGGTGTTGATGGAGCGCTATAATATCACCGGCTTTCCGGTGGTTGATGGCAAGGGGCGGGTGCTGGGGATTGTGACCAACCGCGATATGCGCTTTGCGACGGATGATAAAACGCCGGTCTCGGTGATGATGTCTTCGGAAAATCTGGCGCTGTTGCGCGAGCCGGTGGATCGGGATGCGGCCATCAGCCTGATGAAGGCGCGGCGGATTGAAAAGCTGTTGGTGACGGATGGGGCCGGGGTTTTGACCGGGCTTTTGACGCTTAAGGATACTGAGAAGAGCGTTTTGAACCCCCATGCCTGCAAGGATGAGATGGGGCGGCTGCGGGTGGCTGCGGCCTCGACTGTGGGCGATGCGGGGTTTGAGCGCTCGATGGCCTTGATTGATGCCGGGGTCGATATGGTGGTGATTGATACCGCCCATGGCCATTCCGAGGGCGTCGCGCGGGCGGTGGAGCGGATCAAGGCGCTGTCGAATGCGGTGCAGGTGGTGGCGGGCAATGTGGCCACGGCCGAGGCCACGCGCGCCTTGATCGGGGCGGGGGCAGATGCGGTGAAAGTGGGGATCGGGCCGGGCAGCATTTGCACGACGCGGATTGTCGCGGGCGTGGGCGTGCCGCAACTGACGGCGATCATGGATTCGGCGCGGGCTGCGGGCGATATTCCAGTGATTGCCGATGGTGGTATCAAGTTTTCCGGCGATTTTGCCAAGGCGATCGCGGCGGGGGCGTCTTGTGCGATGGTCGGCTCGGCGATGGCGGGAACGGACGAATCGCCGGGTGAAGTCATCTTGTGGAACGGGCGGTCGTATAAAAGCTATCGCGGCATGGGGTCTTTGGGGGCGATGGCGCGCGGCTCGGCGGATCGGTATTTCCAGAAGGATGCGGCGTCAGACAAATTGGTGCCGGAAGGCATCGAGGGGCAGGTGCCCTATAAGGGCACGGCGGCGCAGGTTATTCACCAGATGGTGGGCGGATTGCGCGCGGCGATGGGCTATACCGGCTGCGCCAACGTGGCCGAGATGCGCAGCAACTGTCAGTTCGTGCGCATCACCGGGGCGGGGCTGAAGGAAAGCCATGTCCATGATGTGCAGATCACCCGCGAGAGCCCGAATTATCGGATCGGCTAAGGATGTGGATCATGTCTGGATTTCAGGTGCTTGCGGGGTGGTCTTAAGATGCGCCCCGAAGCAAGATTGTCAGCGGCAATCGAGATTTTGGACAGGGTCATTGAGGGCCAATCCGCCGAAACAGCGCTGACGGGCTGGGGGCGATCCAACCGCTTTGCCGGCTCTGGCGACCGGGCGGCCTTGCGCGATCTGGTGTTTGATGCGCTGCGCTGCAAGCGATCTTTTGCGGCGCTTGGCGGGGCGATGACCGGGCGCGGCTTGATCCTTGGCGGGATGCGCGAGCGGGGTGAAGCCGTAGCGGCGATGTTTACAGGGATAGGCCATGCGCCGCCCGTTTTGGGCCCGGCAGATGCCGAGCGCGCGCCTTTGCCAAACGAGGCCCTCGATTGCCCCGATTGGCTGGCCCCGGCGTTGCAAGCGTCCTTGCAGACAGATTTCACCGCAGTGATGCAGGCGATGCGCCAACGGGCTCCGGTGTATCTGCGGG
This sequence comes from uncultured Cypionkella sp., assembly GCA_965366095.1. Classification (GTDB taxonomy): domain Bacteria; phylum Pseudomonadota; class Alphaproteobacteria; order Rhodobacterales; family Rhodobacteraceae; genus CBDUEF01. The sequence continues at coordinate 8,008 of CBDUEF010000026.1, forward strand.
TCAATCCGGGGCGGGCGACGATGGCCGAGGTGTTGGAGAGCTTGGCCGTGGCTGGGATTGTTGCCCAGCCGGTAAATGGTGTGAATTACGCGCTGGAAGTCACTGAAAATGCGCGAAAAATCCAGACTTCTGCGGCCTATGTGGCCGGCGCGGTTGAGTTGCAGGATGCCGCCTCGCAAGCGGTGATCGAGGCGCTGCCGCTGCGTGATGGATTGCGGGTGCTGGATTATTGCGCGGGCGGCGGCGGCAAGACCCTGGCGATGGCGGCGCGGGCAAGGCTGAAACTCTTCGCACATGATATAGCACCGCGCGGATTGCTGGACCTGCCGGCACGGGCCGAGCGGGCGGGGGTTTCGGTGCAGATACTGGAAAGTGCTGATATCTCAGCGCCCTATGATCTGATCTTGACAGATGCGCCCTGCTCCGGTTCAGGCAGTTGGCGGCGCGATCCGCAAGGAAAATGGGCCCTGACGGCGAAACGTCTGGACGAATTGGTGCAAGTGCAGGCCGAGATTTTGGACCAGGTGGCGCCGATGGTTGCACCCGGAGGGGTGCTGGCCTATGTGACCTGCTCAATGTTGCGCGCGGAAAATGAAGATCAGGTTACGGCCTTCCTGGGCCGTAATGCGCGGTTTTCGCTGCTTAGGCAGATGAATTTCACCCCATTGCAGGGCGGGGATGGTTTTTTTCTTGCAATTTTACAAAGAAATGAATGACTTGAAATCAACCACAGGCTGATTTTCGATTTCGGTCGTTCATTTTAAGGACGGCTTAACACTTTACCGGCCCAATGGAGCGGAGTTCGAATCCCCAGACGGAGGGCAGGGTGTCCAGATCATTGACGCGATCATTGGCCGGTATGACGGGGGGCGGGCTGTCGCGCAAATGGTCTGCGCATTGGTTTCTTGTGGCCGCCGCCTCGGGGGCTTTGGTGGTGGGGCTGATGTCCCCTTCCGAGATTGGCCGTCGGGTGGGGATGATTTCTTGCCTGACTTTCGTGGTTTTGGTGCTTGCAGTGCGTGCGGGCGGCTGGGTGCAGCGATACTTGGCCTACAGGCTGTCGGTGCGGTTGCAAGGGTTTTTGGCACAAGATGCCGCCCCCTGTTTCACCACCGATGATTTGGGCGAAGTGACCTATCAAAACGAGGCCGCGCGCGCCCGTTTTTCGGCTGAGACCGGGGCCACTTTGGTGTCAGCGCTGAACGATCATTTCGCCTCACCAGCCTCGGTGCTGTATCGGCTGCAAAACCGCGCCGGGCTGAACGGTGCGGCGCGCGAGGATGTGGTGACACGGCGCGGCCATATCCGTCTTTCGGTGCATCGGCTGGAGGACGCGCATTTCCTTTGGCGGCTTGAGGAATTTCAAGACCGTTCCAATCCCAGCGGGCGCGGGGCCGAGGGGCTGAGCCTGCCGATGTTGACGGCGAACAAGGCCGGAGTGGTGCTGTTCACCAATGACGCGATGCGTCGCCTGTTGGGCGGTCGCCCTAAGCGGCTGGATCGGATTTTTACCTCGGCTGTCTTGCATTCTGGCGAAGTGGTTGAAGTCTCGACGTCTGACGGTACGGTTCATGCGGTTTTGGCAGAACTGGGCGGTGGATCAGAACGCCGCGAGATCTATCTTTTGCCAGCGGCCGCCCCACAGGAAACCGGCACCGCGGATTTTGAAAGCGTTCCTGTAGGCTTGTTGAAATTCGATGCCGAGGGAAATCTGAAGGCCGCCAACGCGATGGCCCGAACCGTCCTTGCATTGGGGCATGACAGCAAATCGGCAGCCCATGAGCTGTTCGAAGGGTTGGGCCGTCCGATTTCCGAATGGCTGGCCGATGTGGTCTCGGAACATCTTGCGGGCGGCACCGAAGTGGTTCATGCCCGCCAGGGGAAATCTGAAAAATACCTGCAAATCACAGTATCGCGGATTGTCGAAGACGGTCGCCCGGCGGCATTGATGGTCTTGCAAGACGCAACCGCCCTCAAAACCCTGGAAGGGCAATTCGTTCAAAGTCAGAAAATGCAGGCAATCGGCCAACTTGCGGGCGGGGTTGCGCATGATTTCAACAACCTGTTAACTGCGATTTCCGGCCATTGCGATTTGCTTTTGACCATCCATAGCGAGGGGGATCAAGACTATGCCGACTTGCTGCAGATACATCAAAATTCCAATCGCGCCGCAGCTTTGGTCGGCCAATTGCTGGCATTCTCACGCAAACAAACCCTGAAGCCCGAGCAAGTTGATTTGCAAGATGTGCTGTCGGACCTCGGCCACTTGCTCAATCGTCTGGTTGGAGAACGGGTGCGTTTGCAGGTGATGCATGCACCGGGTCTTGGTCAGATAAGGGCCGACAAGCGGCAATTGGAACAGGTGTTGATGAATCTGGTGGTCAACGCCCGCGATGCAATGCCCGATGGCGGCGTCATCACCCTCCAGACCATCGCGCTGCGCCTTTCCGAAGATTTGGCGCGTGACCGGGCAATCGTTCCCGCCGGAGACTATGCTTTGATCAAGGTGATCGACACGGGAACCGGGATAGCGCCAGACAAATTGGCCAAGATTTTCGAACCTTTCTATACGACGAAATCCAGTGGAGAAGGCACTGGGCTGGGGCTTTCAACCGCCTATGGTATTGTAAAACAATCAGGTGGCTTCATTTTTGTTGATTCGATTGAGGGAGAGGGGAGCACCTTTTTGCTCTACTTCCCGATCCATCTGGCCAAAGCGGCAACCGAGCCCGCTATTGCCCCGTTGCAAGACAACAAGAAATTGGCAACCCGAGGCGAAGGTGTGGTCTTGCTAGTCGAAGATGAAGCGCCCGTCCGTGCCTTTGCCAGCCGTGCATTGCGGATGCGCGGATTTACAGTAGTGGAAGCCGAAAATGCCGAGAATGCGTTGAAAATGCTGGAGGATCCCCAGCTTGAGGTTGATGTCTTTGTCACCGATGTTGTGATGCCGGGAATGGATGGGCCAAGCTGGGTCAAGCGCGCCTTGATGGATCGGCCCAATGTGCGGGTGATCTTCGTCTCTGGCTATTCAGAGGAAGCTTTGGTGGAAGAACAAAAACGTATCCCCAATTCGATCTTTTTGCCAAAACCGTTTTCCTTGAACGATTTGACACGCACCGTTTTGCAGCAACGCCATTGACCGGAATTTGCGGGGTAAAGGTGCAGCCTGCAGAAATAACTCGACGGTGCAAGCCCGATAGATTTCCGCCGTCAGTTATTTCCCTGACAAGGCTGCGTATATCTCGAAATCCCTGGCGCAATAGCTGTGGAGCAAATCCTCGGAAGCAGCCGTGAGTGCGGTGTCGCCCTCGGGAGAGACATTCATCCGCGGCAGATTGATTTCGCAATTCAACCGATCCTCAAGAAAATGCACGAATTCGGCAATGTTTTCATAGCGGAAGATGAAATCCACCGCGGGCTTGTTTTTCGGCGCAAGAAATTGCGCTTGTGAGCCTACCTTGGCAAATTCGGGCCTGTCATCGCGGCAATAGGCATGGATGAATTCATCAAAGCTGATGTCGCGGGTGGATTTCTCGGCAACCTCTTCTTCGCGTTGCCGATAGCGATACCACGAGCCAAGCCAATCACGCGGCTCGCGCATCAAAGCGGTAAGCGCAAAATCGCGCCCCGAGGCGTCCGCAAGAAAGGGGGCAAGAAAGCGGTGAAATCGCTGGGCATTGGTGTGTTTCAGGGTGGGCGGGCGCATGATGACCACGGCCGCCAGCGACCCAAGCGCGGATTCGATCGCCGTGGACGCGGTTTTCGGTGTGGCCAGAAAGACCAATCGCTGCCGCCAGAACACCAACATATGAAACCCTCCGAATATTTTCTGCATAGCGTTGAAACGGTAACTATTCCTTAATCTCAATGAGAAATAGCTATGAAGAGAAGAATTTGATTGAAATGTTCCTGTTTTACCCTCATGTGTGATAAACAAAACGGGAACATCTTACGCAATTGCCGCCAAAGCGCGGCTGTGGAATAAGGGCAAGACAATGGCAGTGGTCAATCTCCTCGACGGCAACGGGAAAAACGCAATGGACAAGGCAAAGGCGCTGGAAAGCGCGCTGGCTCAGATTGAGCGGCAGTTCGGCAAAGGCTCGATCATGAAGCTGGGGGCTGACAATCCGGTGATGGATGTTGAAGCAACCTCGACCGGATCGCTGGGCCTGGATATCGCGCTGGGAATCGGTGGATTGCCGCAGGGCCGGATTGTCGAGATTTACGGGCCGGAAAGCTCGGGCAAGACCACGCTGACGTTGCATGTGGTGGCCGAGGCGCAGAAAAAGGGCGGCGTTTGCGCCTTTGTCGATGCCGAACACGCGCTGGATCCGCAATATGCCAAAAAGCTGGGCGTTAACCTTGATGAGCTGTTGATCAGCCAACCCGACACCGGTGAGCAGGCGCTTGAGATCGTCGATACGCTGGTGCGTTCGGGCGCCGTCAGCCTGATCGTGGTCGATTCGGTGGCGGCGCTGGTGCCGAAATCCGAGATTGAGGGCGATATGGGCGATATGCAGATGGGCAGCCAGGCCCGTCTGATGAGCCAGGCAATGCGCAAACTGACCGCCAGCATCGGGCGCAGCAACTGCATGGTGATCTTTATCAACCAGATCCGGATGAAGATTGGCGTGATGTTCGGCAGCCCTGAAACCACAACCGGCGGCAATGCGCTAAAGTTTTATGCCTCGGTGCGCCTTGATATCCGCCGCATCGGCGCCATTAAGGACCGCGATGAAGTGGTGGGCAACTCGACCCGCGTGAAGGTGGTAAAGAACAAGGTGGCGCCTCCGTTCAAAGAGGTGGAATTCGACATCATGTATGGTGAAGGCATTTCCAAAGTGGGCGAGCTGGTCGACATCGGCGTGAAGGCTGGCGTCGTGGAGAAATCGGGAAGCTGGTATTCTTATGGCGACGAGCGGATTGGCCAGGGGCGTGAAAATGCCAAGACCTTCCTGAAGCAAAATCCCGCCGTGGCGCTGGATATCGAAAGCAAGATCCGGGCGGGGAATGGGTTGGATTTCAGTGCCAAGACCGAAGACAGCCCGATGATCGACGACTGAACCTTGGTGCCTTGCTAAATTCAAAGGGCTGGAAACGCGGGTTTCCAGCCTTTTTTGCTGCGCTGCAACAGAGGCGTGGACAGGCTCGCGCAGGAGGGCTAAACGGGGCAACAGACATAGATTTCTGCCTTCTGGGGGCTTTTCGACATGGCGTCACTCAACGATATCCGCTCGACCTTTCTCGATTTCTTTGAACGCAATGGCCATCGCAAGGTGGACAGCAGCCCCTTGGTGCCGCGCAATGATCCGACCTTGATGTTTGCAAACTCGGGCATGGTGCAGTTCAAGAATTGTTTTACCGGGCTGGAGACGCGCGATTACAAACGGGCAACCACGGCGCAAAAATGTGTGCGCGCGGGGGGCAAGCACAACGATCTCGACAATGTGGGCTATACTGCGCGCCACCATACGTTTTTCGAAATGCTGGGGAATTTCAGCTTTGGCGATTATTTCAAGGATCAGGCGATTGCCTTTGCCTGGGAGTTGCTGACCAAGGACTTTGGCCTGAACAAAGACAAGCTGTTGGTCACGGTTTATCATAGTGATGACGAGGCGGCGGCGATCTGGAAAAAGGTGGCGGGGCTGCCCGAGAACCGGATTATTCGGATCGCCAGCGATGATAATTTCTGGCGGATGGGGCCGACCGGGCCTTGCGGACCTTGCACCGAGATTTTCTATGACCACGGCGAGCACATCTGGGGTGGCCCTCCGGGCTCTGCCGATGAGGATGGCGACCGCTTTATCGAGATTTGGAACAACGTGTTCATGCAGAATGAACAATTCGCGGATGGCTCGATGCGCCCCTTGGACATGCAGTCGATCGACACCGGCATGGGGCTGGAGCGGATTGGCGCGCTGTTGCAAGGCAAGCATGACAATTACGACACGGACCTCATGCGCAGCCTGATCGAGGCGAGTGCAAATGCGACCAGCACCGATCCTGATGGGCCGGGCAAGACGCATCATCGGGTAATCGCCGACCATTTGCGCTCGACGTCTTTCCTGATTGCCGATGGCGTGATGCCCTCGAACGAGGGGCGCGGCTATGTGCTGCGCCGGATCATGCGGCGGGCGATGCGGCATGCGCATTTGCTGGGCGCGCAGGACCCGGTGATGCACCGCTTGGTGCCGGCGCTGGTGCGGCAAATGGGGGTGGCTTACCCCGAGTTGGGCCGCGCGCAAAGCCTGATCGAAGAGACGTTGCGGCTGGAGGAGACGCGGTTCAAGACCACGCTGGATCGCGGTTTGAGGCTGCTCGACGATGAGTTGGCGCATCTGCCCGAGGGCGGTGATTTGCCAGGCGGCACGGCGTTCAAGCTTTATGACACTTACGGCTTCCCGCTTGATCTGACGCAGGATGCCTTGCGCGAAAAGGGCCGCGCGGTCGATGTGCAGGGCTTTGATGCCGCGATGGCCGAGCAGCGCCGGATGGCGCGGGCGGCTTGGGTGGGCACGGGTGAGGCGACCGATGCCGCGATCTGGTTTGAACTCGCGCAAGACAAGGGCGTAACCGAGTTTCTGGGCTATGACACTGAAATCGCTGAAGGAGAGATCCTTGCCTTGGTGCAGGCGGGGGCTGATGTCGGGTCGGTTGGCGCAGGCGGCACCGTGCAGATCATGGTTAACCAAACGCCATTCTATGCCGAAAGCGGCGGTCAGGTTGGGGATACTGGCCTCATTCGCACCGCGACGGGCATGGCCGAAGTGACCGACACCAAAAAATCGGTGGGGGTGTTCATCCATCAAGGCCGCGTGGTTGAGGGCTCGATCCTGCGCGGGCAGCCGGCGAAACTGGAGGTCACGCATGGGCGGCGCGGGGCGATTCGCGCCAATCATTCGGCAACGCATTTGCTGCATGAGGCGCTGCGCCGCGCCTTGGGCGATCATGTGGCGCAGCGCGGCAGCTTGAACGCGGCCGAGCGGTTGCGCTTCGATTTCAGCCATTCGCAGGGGATGACGGCTGGGGAAATCGCGGGGGTTGAAGCCGAGGTGAACGAATACGTGCGCCAGAATACACCCGTGGAAACCCGGATCATGACCCCCGATGACGCGCGGGCGATCGGGGCGCAGGCACTGTTTGGCGAGAAATACGGCGACGAGGTGCGCGTGGTGTCGATGGGCGCACTTGATGGTTCGGGCAAGGGCGCGGACGGGCGGACCTATTCGCTGGAGCTTTGCGGCGGCACCCATGTGGCGCGGACGGGCGATATCGGGGCGTTTGTTTTGCTATCGGATTCGGCATCGTCGTCGGGCGTGCGGCGGATCGAAGCGCTGACGGGGCAGGCCGCGCTGGATCATCTGCGGATGCAGGATAGCCGTTTGGCTGATGTGGCGCTGGCGCTGAAGACCCATGCGGGCGATGTTTTGGACCGTGTGAAAGCCTTGCAGGACGAGCGGAAGACGCTGGCCAATGAGGTGGCGCAACTGCGTCGCGAGGTGGCGATGGGCGGTAAGTCGGGTGGGCCAGAGATCAAGGAAATCAACGGGGTAAAGCTGATTGCTCAGGTGATTTCAGGGGTCTCGGGCAAGGATTTGCCCGCTTTGATTGATCAGATGAAGGCGCAGATC
>CBDUEF010000027.1:0-15537 GCA_965366095.1 uncultured Cypionkella sp.
ACGCAATATAGCTAAAAGCCTAACGCATCTTTGGCAGAATTGAACGTGACTTTTAAGTTATCTGTCGGGCTTAACGGAGTTTGATCTTGATCGGCGGGTTCACCTTCAGAAAATCGGGCCAGCCAAACAGCTTTTCATAGCCGAAAACAGCAAGACACAGCGCCACAACCCCGATCACCAGCTTGACCCGGCCCCAAGAGGGCGGGTTGCGGGCCCAGCGTGCCATACGGATGAGCCAGGTCTGGTTCATTCGGGCGCGGTGAAGCGCACCTTGCCGATATAGGGCAGGTTGCGGTTGCGTTGGGCAAAATCAATGCCGTAGCCGACGACAAACTCATCGGGGATCTCGAACCCGGTCCAGGTTGCGCGAATGTCGGCCTCGCGCCGGGTGGGCTTATCAAGCAGCGCGCAAACCTCAAGCCGCGCCGGTTCGCGCGACCGCAGCAGGTTCACCACGTGATGCAGGGTAAAGCCGGTATCAACGATATCTTCCACCACCAGCACATCGCGCCCGGCAATCTCGCCGCGGATATCCTTGAGAATGCGCACCTCGCGGCTGGAATGCATGGCGTTGCCATAGGACGAGGCCTCAAGAAAATCGACCTCGACCGGCAGGTCGATCTCGCGCACAAGATCGGCGATGAACACGAAGGATCCGCGCAAAAGGCCCACCACCACCAGCTTGTCACAGCCTTTGTAATGCTCGGTTATTTGGCGCGCGAGGGTCTCGACCCGTGCAGCGATTGCCTTGGCCGAGATCATCTGGTCGATAACATAAGGACGGTGCGGCATGGGACCCTCTTGATTTCTGCCTCAGTCCTACCCAAAAGCAAAGCGCAAGTCACGCCGAAGGTCACGATGCCGCGTCATTTTGAAAAGAAGAACCTGCCGTATACGGCGCAGCAGATGTATGATCTGGTTGCCGATGTCGCGCGCTACCCGGAATTTCTGCCCTGGACGGCGGCGGCGCGTATCCGCTCGCGCAGCCCTGTTGCGGGGGGCGAGGTGATGGAGGCCGATCTGGTGATCAGCTTTAAGGTGTTTCGCGAAAAATTCGGCAGCCGGGTGACGCTGCTGCCGGGGCAGGGGCGGATACTTACCGAATATATCGACGGCCCGTTCAAACATTTGAAATCGGTCTGGAGCTTTGCCGATGTGCCGGGGGGCTGCGAAGTGGCCTTTGAGGTGGAATTCGAGTTCAAGAACGCAATACTGGCGCGGATTATCGGGTTGGTGTTCAATGAGGCGATGCAGCGCGTGGTGCGCGCCTTTGAGTCCCGCGCGGCGCAGCTTTACGGCGCGCCTTAGCCCATCGCATCGGCAAGCATTGCCAAGGCATGATCGCGTGCGCCCTTACGTACCTTGTCGCGGCCAAGGGCGCCAAACTCGACGGTTTGCACCTTTGTTGGATGATGGCGATGGGCCAGGGCGAAACAGACGCGGCCTTCGGGTTTGAATTCTGATCCGCCCGGCCCGGCAATGCCGGTGACCGAAACCGCCAGATCGGCGGTGGAATGGGCCAGCGCGCCTCTGGCCATCTCGACGGCCACCGGTTCGGATACTGCGCCATGGGCGGCAAGGGTATCGGGGGAAACCCCCAGCATGTCGATCTTGGCCTGGTTCGAATAGGTGACAAAGCCGCGATCAAAGACATCTGACGATCCGGCGATATCGGTGAGGGCGGCGGCGACCATGCCGCCAGTGCAGCTTTCGGCGGTGGCGATCCGATAGCCCCAATAGCGCGCCAATCTCAGCAGATCGGCGACCGTCATCGCAGGAATATCCCGTGGGCAACACCTGCGGCAATGATGGTGCAGATGCCCGCGAAAAGCCCTGCCCAAAGATCATCCAGCATCACCCCCGCCGCATCATGGCGACGATCGGCGCGGCCTACCAGCCAAGGTTTCCAGATATCAAACAGGCGGAACAGCACAAAGGCAGCAAGCGGGGCGGGGTAGGGCAGGAAGCCCTCAAACCCCCTCCACCAGAAGGCGGCGGCGGGGAACAGCAGCGCCAGCCATTGGCCTGCCACTTCGTCGATGACAAATTCCGACGGGTCATCGCCGGGGCGGTCTTTCAACTCGGCGCCAACGGCCCAAAAGCCGATGAGCGTGATGGCAACCGTCGCCAGCACCAGCGCCGGAAAGCCAAGGAAGCGAATGATGACCCAGCCCAGCAGCACCGCCACCAGTGATCCCCAAGTGCCGGGCGCGGGTTTCATAAGGCCTATGCCGAAGAATATCGCCCAAAGCCGAGTCATGCCTGCACCAAAGTTGCCGTTGCCATCGCCGCTATTCCTTCTTCGCGCCCGGTAAAGCCAAGCCGTTCCGAGGTGGTGGCCTTCACACTTACCCGCCCCGGATCGACAGACATGATATTGGCTAAAGCCGATTGCATATCAAGGGCATGTGGGCCGATCTTGGGGCGCTCGCAAATCAGGGTGACATCGCAATTTGTCAGCTTGAAGCCGCGTGCCGCCACAAGGTCCATCGCGTGGCGCAGAAAGATATGGCTGGCAGCGCCCTTCCATTGCGGATCGGTTGGCGGGAAATGCCGCCCGATATCGCCCTCGGCTAAGGCGCCGTAAATCGCATCGGTCAGGGCGTGCATGCCGACATCGGCATCGGAATGGCCCAAAAGCCCGTGGCTGTGGGGGATGCAGACCCCGCAGAGCCAGACCTGATCGCCGGTGGTAAAAGCATGCACGTCAAAGCCGTTGCCGGTGCGGATATCCATAGAGCGGCCTTTCAGGATCGCCAAAGCCCGCGCGAAATCGGCAGGGTAGGTCAGTTTCAGATTGTCCTCGTCGCCCGCAACAATTGTGACGGGCAGACCGGCGGCGCGGGCGATTTCCACATCATCGGCGGCATCGGTGGGGTGGGCGGCATAGGCGGCAAGGATGGCCGGATACTCAAAGCCCTGCGGGGTTTGCGCGCGGTAAAGCCCGCTGCGCTCTTGCGTGCCCTGCACCAAGCCATTCGCCCCACGCCAAAGCGCATCGCTGACGGCAAGGGCCGGGGCAGCGGCGGGGGCGGTTTTCAACGCCGCACGAACCCGCGCGATAAGATCAGCCGAGACCAAGGGCCGCGCACCGTCATGGATCAGCACGGTGCTGACGGTTTCGCCTTTCAAGGAGTGCAGGGCCGCGCGCACCGAGGCCGTGCGGCTGTCGCCCCCGATAATGATGCAAAAGGGGCCCGCGATGGCATGAAGTGCTTCGGCGCGGGCTTGGTCCTCGGGATGGATCACAAGAATCCGGCTGAACCCGGCAAAGGCGGACAGGCTATGCGCCAGCACCGGCTTGCCCGCAAGCATGTGCCATTGTTTGGGCAAATCGCCCCCAGCTCGGGTGCCGCGCCCTGCGGCGGTGATGATGGCCACGCATGTCATGTGCCATCTCTAGGACAAGACGGAAGCGCTGACAATTGGCCTGAAAAAGCAGCGTTTGCGCCTATTATTTAGGCATTGCGTGATTTATAGGCAAAGGCTGGCCGGGCAGGCCTTGGCGCTGCCCGAAAACCTCCGCAAGGTAGCGCAATGATCAGCCCACCCATAAGCCTTGGCCCGATTGCCCTGACCCCGCCGCTTTTGCTTGCGCCGATGGCAGGGATCACCGATCTGCCGTTCCGCCGTCTGGTCGCCAGTTTTGGCGCGGGGTTGGTGGTATCCGAGATGGTTGCCAGCCAAGAGGTTGTCGAGGCGCGACCAATGGCGCGGGCGCGGGCGGAGCTGGGCTTTGATCAGGCCGCGACCTCGGTGCAACTGGTCGGGCGTGAGGCCTATTGGATGGGTGAGGCCGCGCGCTATGTCGAGGCTCAGGGCGCGCGGGTGATTGATATCAATATGGGGTGTCCGTCGAAACGGGTGACAACGGGGGCCTGCGGCTCGGCCTTGCTGCGCGATCTGGATCAGGCGCTGCGGCTGATCGAGGCGGTGGTGGCGGCGGTTTCGGTGCCGGTGACGCTGAAAACCCGTCTGGGGTGGGATGATCTGACGCTGAACGCGCCGGAGCTTGCGCGGCGGGCGGAAAGTGCCGGGGTGGCGATGATCACCATTCACGGGCGCACGCGTTGCCAGTTTTACAAAGGGCGGGCGGATTGGGTAGCCATTCGCGCGGTAAAGGATGCGGTTGCGGTTCCGGTGATTGCCAATGGCGATATTGTCGATGTGGCTACAGCACAGGCGGCGCGGGCACAATCGGGGGCCGATGGGCTGATGATTGGGCGGGGAGCGCAAGGCGCGCCTTGGCGGCTGGCCGAGGTGGCGGCGGCACTGTTTGGCACTGTGGCCCCGGTTGTGCCGCGGGGGCAGGCTTTGGCCGATCTGGTCATCGGGCATTATCAGGAGATGCTGGGGTTTTATGGCCGCGAGTTGGGCCTGCGGATGGCGCGCAAGCATTTGGGCTGGTTCATGGGCGAGGATAGCCCCGACCGCGCGGCGATCCTGACCTCAACCGATACGGCGGCGGTGCAACGGCTGTTGCGGGGTGCGTTTGATCAGCCTGCCGAGGTGGCGGCATGAGCGATCCGCTGTCTGAGGGGCTTTGGGCGTCATTGCCGATTGCCGCCTTGGTGATCAGGGCGGATGGCACGATTGGGGCGGCAAATCCTGCGGCCGAGACGTTTCTCAATGCCTCATCGCGCAGCTTGGTCGGCACCCCCTTGGGGCAAAGGCTGCAACTTGATGCGCCGATGGATCAAAGCCTTGCGCGGGTGCGCACCAGCCAATCACCATTCAGCTTTTCCGAAGCGAGCGTGATGATGGGCGAGCGGCCCGCGCGGCCCTGTTTGGTGCAGATTGCGCCGATGGTTGATGATCCTGACCAGGCGCTGGTGCTGATCTCGCCGCGCGACGTTGCCGACCGTCTGGGGCAGAATCGCAAAGTGGCATCGGCGGCGAAATCGGCGATTGGGATGGCGGAAATGCTGGCGCATGAGATCAAGAACCCGCTGACCGGGATCACCGGGGCGGCGCAACTGCTGGCGATGGGGCTATCGGCCGAGGACCGCGAGTTGACCGATCTGATCGTTGAGGAAAGCCGGCGGGTGGTGAAACTGCTGGAACAGGTCGAGCGGTTTGGCGATTTGCGGCCACCGCAACGGCGGGCGGTGAATGTGCATGATGCGCTGGATCGCGCAAAGCGCTCGGCGCAACTGGGGTTTGCGACAAAACCGGTGTTTATCGAGGATTACGACCCCTCTTTACCGCCCACCTATGCCGACCCGGATCAATTGATGCAGGTGTTTTTGAACCTGTTGAAGAACGCCTCGGAAGCCATTGGGACTGAACAGGGAACCATCCGGCTGCATACCTATTACGACCACGCCTTGCGCCGCCGTAACGCCGATGGCACCGGGCAGGCGCTGCCCTTGCAGGTGGAAATCATCGACAATGGGCCGGGCATCCCGCCGGGGATTGCTTCGGAGATTTTCGAGCCCTTTGTGTCAGGGCGCGAGAATGGAACCGGGCTGGGGTTGGCCTTGGTGTCCAAGATCATTTCCGAGCATGAGGCGTGGATTTCGGTGGAAAGCCAACCGGGGCGGACGGTGTTTCGGCTGTCGTTGCCACTGGTTCCCCGTGGTGTTGAGCAGGAGCGCAACTGATGGATGGCACGATTCTGGTGGCCGATGACGATCGCACCATTCGCACGGTGTTAACGCAGGCGCTGACGCGGGCGGGGTGCAAGGTGCATGCCACCGCCAGCCTGATGACATTGATGCGTTGGGTCGAAGAGGGCTTGGGCGATCTGGTGATCTCGGACGTGATCATGCCTGATGGCAACGGGTTGGACGCGTTGCCAAGGATCACCCGGCTGCGTCCCGGCCTGCCTGTGATCGTGATTTCGGCGCAAAACACCATCATGACGGCTATTCAGGCCACCGAGGCCGAGGCGTTTGATTATCTGCCCAAACCCTTCGATCTGCCCGATCTGATGAAGCGCTGTGCGAGGGCTTTGGAGGCGAAAGGCCCGGCGGCCAAGACAGTTGCCCCGCGTGAGGTGGATGATTTGCCGCTGGTGGGGCGCACGGTGGCGATGCAGGCGCTGTATCTGCTGATCGCGCGGGTGATGAATGCGGATATCCCGGTGATCCTTCAGGGCGAGTCCGGGGTTGGGAAATCCTTGGTGGCCAAAGTGCTGCATGATTTTTCAGACCGGCGCGGGCGGCCCTTCGTGGTGGCAGGGGCCGCCGATCTGGCGGGGAGTGACACGATTTCGGCGCTTTTGGCGCGGTCAAAGGCTGGGTCGGTGCTTTTTGACGAGCTGGCAGATTTCGACGCTGAGACACAGGCGCGTTTGGTGCGGATGCTGGATATGCTGGGCCAAGACAGCCCGCGCTTTATGGCCAGCACGCAAACCGATCTGTCAGGCGCGCTGGAAAGTGGGCGCTTGCGCAAGGATCTTTATTACCGCCTGAATGGCGTGGTTCTGACGGTGCCCCCCTTGCGCGAAAGGATCGAGGATATCCCACTTTTGGCCGAGCATGTCCTGAGCCGACTGGCGCGTGAAAACGGCGTGGAGCGGCGGCTGACACCCGAAGCCATGGCAAGCCTGCGCGCCCATCCCTGGCCCGGAAATGTGCGCCAGTTGGAGGGATTGCTGCGGCGGCTGAGCCTGACCAGCACCGAGGCGGACATATCGCGCGCCGAGGTAGAGCATGCCTTGGGACGCCCCAGCGCGCCCGTGGTTCGCGGCGAAATCGAAGGCGAGCGGCTGCAAGCCTCGGTTGCGCGGCATGTGCAGCGCTATTTTGATCTGCATGAGGGCCAATTGCCCCCAGCCGGGGTTTATGAGCGAATCTTGCGGGAAATCGAGGTGCCCCTGCTAGAGATCGCGCTGGACGCCACAGCCGGAAATCAGGCGCGATGTGCCGATCTTTTAGGGATCAATCGCAATACTTTGCGCAAGAAGATCACCCAGCTCGATATTCCCGTGACACGACGCCGCAAACTGATGTAAAACCGCAACATCAAGCGTGTCAATCCGGTTGCAATGGGTTAGACATACCAGATGTGGCGGGCAGATTTGCGCTTGCTGCCAATGAACAAGGGTGGTTTTGCGGTGCAGGGTGCGTTTCGCAGCAATACATGGACGCGTCTGACCAAGCTGCGCCGGCAACGGCGGGTGCAAACGGCGATGACCTTTGCCTTGGTGTTGTTGGGGCCGGTTCTGGCGGTGGCAACCTTTCTGGGGCTTGGTTTGTTCAATCAGGCCGTAAGCATGCCGTCGCTGCGGCTCATTTTGCTTGCAGACATCGTTTATGTGCTGGTGGTCGCGGCGTTGGTGATGTCACGGGTGGTGCGGATGATTGCCGACAGGCGCAGCCGTTCTGCCGGATCGCAACTGCATTTGCGGCTGACACGGGTGTTTGCGATTGTGGCGCTGACGCCGACCATTCTGGTGGCGGTCTTTGCAGTGATCACGTTGAATGTCGGGCTTGAGGGCTGGTTTTCCGACCGGGTGCGCAATGTGGTTGGCAATTCGCTGGCCGCAGCCCAAGCCTATGAGAACGAACACCGCAGCGGCCTGACCGATGACGCCACCGCCTTTGCCAGCTATCTGAACGTCGCCAAGCAATCGAGCTTTTTTCTGGCCGATGATCAGGTGCGCCCGATCCTGACCCAAGGCCAGGCCGCCGTGCAGCGCGGGCTGAAAGAGGTGTTCATGGTCGATGGTGGCGGCGAGTTGAAATCGCGCGGCACCCGCTCATATCTGTTTGATTTCGAGGCCCCCACCGCCGATCAATTGGCCCGTGCCAAGGCGGGCGAAACCGTGGTGATCGAGGATTGGGCCAATAACGAGTTTCGCGCATTGGTGCATCTGGATGCCTTTGCGGACCGCTATCTTTACATCTCGCGCACGGTGGATGGCGGCATCCTGTCGCTGTTGGACCAAACCAAGGAAACCGTGGCGCTTTATCAGCAATTGGAATCCGAGCGTGGGCGGTTGTTGTTCAACTTTGGCCTGCTGTATCTGGGGTTCGCGCTGATCCTTATTCTGGCGGCGATCTGGCTGGGGCTGTGGTTTGCCGAAAGGCTGAGCCGTCCGGTCGGGCGGTTGGCGGGCGCGGCGCTGCGGGTGGGTGAGGGCGATCTGGATGTGCAGGTACCCGAAGAAGAGGGCGACGATGAAATTGCGCTTTTGGGCCGGTTTTTCAATCAGATGACCCGGCAACTCAAGGCGCAGCACCATTCCCTGGTCGAGACCAATCACGCCACCGAGCAAAGCCGACGGTTGTTTGATTCGGTGCTCTCGAATGTGACCGCCGGCGTTATCGGGTTGGATGCCGAAGGGCGGCTTGATTTTTCCAACCGCGCCGCCGAGCGCCTGCTTGATCTGTCGCGCAACAGCAATGGCGCGGCGCTGGCTATGTTGGTGCCTGAATTTGCGCCGATGTTTCAGACCCTTACCGATAGTTCCGGCAGCGCGCTGCAAGAGGAGGTGCGGCTGACGCGCAAGGGCAAGCTGGAAAGCCTGTTGGTGCGGATGAGTGAGCGGCGCTCGGAGGACGGCCGGCTTGAGGGCTATGTCTTGGCCTTTGACGATGTGACCGATCTGGTTTCGGCGCAGCGGATGGCCGCCTGGGGCGATGTGGCGCGCCGGATTGCGCATGAGATCAAGAACCCGCTGACGCCGATCCAGCTTTCGGCCGAACGGATCAAGCGCAAGTTCGGCGCGCAAGTGACCGACCGCGAAGATCTGGAACAATACACTGATGTAATTGTGCGCCAAACCAATGACTTGCGCCGCATTGTTGATGAGTTTTCGAAATTTGCGCGGATGCCAGAGCCGGATCGTCGGGAGACCGATGTGCTTGATCTGGTCAAGGGCGCGCTGATCTTGCAAGAAAACGGCCAGCCCGGGGTGCGGTTCATCAAATCTTTGCCCAAAGGGCCGATCTTGCTGGATATCGATGCAAGCATGATCGGGCAGGCGTTAACAAATTTGATCAAGAACGCCGGGGAAGCGATTGAAAGCTATCAGGAAAAACAAAAACCTGTGGGATATACACCGGAGATCCGCGTGACGGTTGAGGCGGCGGCAAATGGTGTCACCCTGCGGATTGCCGACAATGGGACTGGCCTTCCTGCGGATCGCACGAGGCTGTTCGAGCCCTATGTCACCACGCGCGAAAAGGGCACCGGCTTGGGCTTGCCCATTGTAAAAAAGATCATCGAGGAACACGGCGGCACACTTATTCTGACGGATGCGCCGATATTTGAGGGAAATGCCCATGCGGGCGCGATGGCAGAGATTCACCTGCCGTTGACGCCGCGCAAACGGGGGCAGCGTAACGTGGCCATGACCGGCGGCCAGGGGGGAACATGAGCAGTATTCTGATCGTTGACGATGAAAAAGACATCCGCGAATTGATCGGGGATATTCTGAAGGACGAAGGCTATACCATTCGTCTGGCAGGAAATTCCGATGATTGCATGGCCGAGATCAACGCCGAGCCCCCGGCCTTGATGATTCTGGACATCTGGCTGAAAGACAGCCGGATGGATGGCATCGACATTCTGAAATCGGTGAAACGCGACAATCCCGATATTCCGATCGTGATCATTTCGGGCCATGGCAACATCGAAATCGCCGTCGCCGCGATCAAGCAGGGCGCCTATGATTTCATCGAAAAGCCGTTCAATATTGATCAGTTGATGGTGGTGGTCAGCCGCGCAATGGAAACCTCGCGCTTGCGGCGTGAAAACTCGGACCTGCGGCGCAAGGATGTGACCTCTTCAGAAATGCTTGGGGCAAGCACGGCGTTCAAGTCATTGAAGTTGCAGCTTGATAAGGTCACAAGATCCAATGGGCGCGTGATGCTGGCAGGGCCTGCCGGATCGGGCAAGGAAATGGCCGCGCGCTATATTCACAGCAATTCCAATCGCGCGACGGCGCCTTTTGTGTCGGTTTCCTCGGCGACAGTCGAGCCCGAGCGCATGGAAGAGGTGCTGTTCGGGCGCGAAACGGCGGAGCGCGGCGTGGAAAAGGGGCTGTTGGAGCAGGCTCATAATGGCGTGATCTATTTCGACGAAGTGGCCGATATGCCGCTGGGAACGCAAGGTAAAATCCTGCGGGTGCTGACCGAGCAGCAGTTCAGCCGGGCTGGCGGGGCCGACAAGGTGCGGGTCGATCTGCGGGTGATTTCATCAACCACCCGCGATCTGCGGGTGGAAATCAGTCAGGGACGCTTTCGCCAAGAGCTGTTTGATCGCCTGAATGTGGTGCCGATTGCGGTGCCGTCCCTGGAAGAACGGCGCGAGGATATTCCCGAACTGACCCGGCATTTCATCGACATGTTCCACCGCACCCAAGGCCTGCCGATGCGCAGCCTGACCCCCGAGGCCGAGGCGATGTTGCAAACCATGCAATGGCCCGGAAACGTGCGCCAGTTGCGCAATGTGATCGAGCGCGTGCTGATCCTTGGCGACAATTCTGGCACCATCGAGGCGCGGGAATTGCCGGGCCAGGACGTCAGCACCGACTCTGGTGGCCGGCTGGTTCTGGGTGGTGCGATGGCGACGCTGCCGCTGCGGGAGGCGCGCGAAGTGTTTGAGCGTGAGTATCTTTTAACCCAGATCAACCGCTTTGGCGGCAATATCAGCCGCACGGCGGGCTTTGTCGGGATGGAGCGCTCGGCCTTGCATCGCAAGCTGAAATCGCTGGGTGTGGTGGGGGCGTCAAAAGGCGGCGGGCTTGACGCTACGGAAGGCGATGAGTCGTTTGAGGGCGATGAATAGGGCACAGTGGCGACAAAATCGGTGCCATCAGGGCTTAACTGGCCAAGAATGCACCGAAAATCGTCTTTTTGCTCTGGAACCTTGGGGCGAGCCGCGACATACTTGGGCGTAATGCCTATTGAGGGAATGGCATTGGTGCGACTGCAACAAGGATAAAAACACGATGGCCGCCGATAAACAGAATTTACAAGACGCATTTCTCAACCATGTCCGCAAATCCAAGGTTCCGGTCACGATTTTCCTGATCAATGGGGTTAAATTGCAGGGCGTGATCACTTGGTTTGACAACTTTTGCGTGTTGCTGCGCCGCGATGGGCAATCGCAGCTGGTCTATAAGCATGCGATTTCCACCATCATGCCGGGCGGTCCGGTCAACCTCTATGAAGGCGAAGATTGAACCCCGATCTGCCAGACGAGGACGAACCGCTTTGCCCCGAGAAGGGGGGTGATGCCCATGATACGGCACAGGCACCAACGCGGTCTTATGTGCTGCATCCAGACCTGAAATCCGCCAAAGTGCGGCGTCTGCCAGAGCATCGGCTTGCCGAAGCGGTGGCGCTTGCGGCGGCGCTGCCGGGGCTAACGGTTTTGGGCTCGGAGGTGGTGCGTCTGCAAAGACTGCAACCCGGAATGCTGTTTGGTTCAGGCAAGGTTGAGAGTTTCAAATCGCTGTTCAAAGCGATGGAGATTGATCTGGTGCTGGTTGATGGGCCGGTAACGCCGGTGCAGCAGCGCAATCTGGAAAAGGAATGGGGCGTCAAGCTGTTGGATCGCACCGGCCTGATCCTTGAGATTTTCGCCGACCGCGCCCGCACCCGTGAGGGCGTATTGCAGGTGGAACTGGCGGCGCTGTCCTATCAGCGCACACGGCTTGTCCGGGCCTGGACCCATCTTGAGCGCCAGCGCGGAGGTTTCGGCTTTGTCGGTGGCCCCGGTGAGACGCAGATCGAGGCCGACCGGCGGGCGATTGATGATCAGGTGATCCGGCTGAAGCGTCAGCTTGACCGGGTGGTGAAAACCCGCGAATTGCACCGCGCTTCGCGGCGCAAGGTGCCGTTCCCGCTGGTGGCGCTGGTGGGCTATACCAATGCCGGAAAATCCACACTTTTCAACAAGATGACCGGCGCGGATGTGATGGCGAAGGATATGCTTTTCGCCACGCTTGATCCAACCATGCGCGGCGTGGTGCTGCCTTCGGGGCGCAAGGTGATTGCGTCGGATACGGTGGGGTTCATCTCTGAGTTGCCAACCCAGCTGGTTGCCGCCTTTCGCGCCACTTTGGAAGAGGTGCTAGAGGCCGATCTGATCTTGCATGTGCGCGACATCAGCCACCCCGAGACGGCGGAACAGGCGGCGGATGTGGCCGATATCCTGGGGGCGCTTGGGGTCAAACCTGCCGTGCCGATGTTCGAGGTGTGGAACAAACTTGATCTGGTGCCGCCTTCGGCGCGCGACTCGCTTGCGGTGCAGGCGAACAATCGGACCGGGGTGTTTCCGGTCTCGGCGTTGACGGGCGAGGGGCTGGAGGGGTTGCTGGCCGAAATCAGCCGAGTGTTTGATGAGGAAAAATCTGAAACCACGCTGATGCTGGGGTTTGCGGCGGGCAAGCAGCGCGCTTGGCTGCATAGCGAGGGCGTGGTGCAAAATGAGGAGACGCTGGAGGATGGCTGGCGCTTGCAGATTCTGTGGACCATCCGACAAGAGCAACTTTTCCACGAGGTATAGCCCATGAAAGTGTTCATCAGCGTTGATATCGAGGGCTGTGCCGGGATCACCCATTGGGATGAGGCCGAAAAGACCCATGCCGATTATGCCGAATTCCGCGAGATCATGACTGGCGAGGCGATTGCCGCGATCGAAGGGGCCAAGGCCGCCGGGGCAAAAGAGATTTTGCTGAAAGACGCCCATTCCTCGGGGCGCAATCTGATCATCGAGCGCCTGCCCGCCGATGTAAAGCTGGTGCGGTCCTGGGCCGGGCATCCGTTTTGCATGGTGCAAGAGTTGGACAGCAGTTTTGATGCGGTGCTGATGATTGGCTATCACGCCTCGGCCGGGTCTGAGGCCAATTCATTGGCGCATACGCTGTCGCTGGATGCGGCCGAAATTCGGCTGAACGGGGCGCGGGCCTCCGAGTTTCTGATCCATGCGCTGGCGGCGGCAACGGTGGCGGTGCCGGTGGCTTTTGTCAGTGGCGATGCCGGGTTGATGGAGGAAATCCGCATCACCGATCCGGCCATTCATCGCTGCGCGGTGAAATCGGGATCGGGGCAATCGACGGTGACGATGACGCCAGCAGGGGCGCGCGATGCGATCCGCGCCGGCGTTACCGCGGCGTTGAAGGGGTTGAAAAAGATCGCCCCCTTGCCGCTGACCGCGCCTTTTGCGCTGGAGATCGCCTATAGCGACCCCAACCTTGCGACCCGGCATCAGCATTATCCGGGGGCCTGGCATATCGGCAATCGCACGATCCGGATGGAGACCGGCGATTACATGGATGTGCTGCGGATGCTGAACTATGTGACCTGACGTCAGACGTGCAAGAACACCGCTTCGACATTATCGGCGGTGTCGCGTGAACTTGCGCCATTCTTGCCGGGGTTGAAGCCGGTATACCATCCGTCAAGGCTGCGCCATGAGATGCCATTGCCGGGCCAGGGATCATAGACCTTCACCTCATAGCCAGCCCTTTCATCACCGCGCAGCCCGGCGATCACCACGATATGCCTTTTGCCATTGGTCCAAAGCGGCCCCCAATCCAACAACCAGCCGTGCAGCCCTTCAATGGACGGCGACATTGGCGGCACCGATTTTAACCCCAAGCGTTTGGCCAAGGGAATGATTTGTGGGTTTTTAATGCCGTTGTTTGCCTGATAAAGTGCCAGAGTATCCTTATCTATGGCGCTGCATTGGTTAAGCCCAAGGAACGGGCTTGCCGGTCGATATCGCTCGCCCCAGTTGATCAACATCATCGCCGAAGCGAACCAGCAGGCGTTGCCCTTGTCTTGCACAAAGAGAGTGACGCCGGGAACTTCATATTGCATGGCGGTATCCTGAATGAATTGACGAAAAATGTCTGTTAATAGGGATAGCGTCTGCCTATCGGCCCTTTGAGTCAAGAGAAGCCTAAGACTGTTAATCTTGCGCCGGGCGTTGTTCTGCCAAGCGTTACAGGCGCGGGGTCAGGCGTTGGGGCCGCTCTGCTTACGGGGCTGCGGGTTTCAGATGGGTGGTGCCAACGGCTGCGGCGCGGGCGAGGCCCGGGGAACTTCATATTGCATGGCGGTATCCTGAATGAATTGACGAAAAATGTCTGTTAATAGGGATAGCGTCTGCCTATCGGCCCTTTGAGTCAAGAGAAGCCTAAGACTGTTAATCTTGCGCCGGGCGTTGTTCTGCCAAGCGTTACAGGCGCGGGGTCAGGCGTTGGGGCCGCTCTGCTTACGGGGCCGCGGGTTTCAGATGGGTGGTGCCAACGGCTGCGGCGCGGGCGAGGCCCGGGTCAAGCGACATCGGGATATATTCTCCGCGCCGCCACAACTCGCCCAGATCATCGTAAAAGCGCGAGAGCGGATGGCCCGATTGCCCGGTCGACAAAACGAAAACCGATGAATCCGGGTCGGCGAAATCGTAAACGCCGCGATAGCCCGCGCCATGGACGTTGAGATAGGGGTTCGGCCCGGTGCCTTTGATGCGTCCACGCAGCAGGGTGTTGTCGCCGCCGCTGGTGGATTGGCGGATATCGACGAAATAGCGCAGGATCGGCACATCGCCCAGAACCGGGTGATCATGGGTGGCCTGATGCGCATCGCCCCAGCGCCAGCTTTCAAGGTTTGGCCCGTATTTCTCCGACAATTCCAGCAGCGCGTCATCCAGCGCCATCTTGGCGATCTCGGGGCAGGTTTCCACCGGGGCCGATTGCACCACATCGCACCAGACCGAAGCGCCGCCGACATTGCGGTAGACCCGTTCGATGAAATCGGCATCGGGATGGGTGAAGTGATCCTCCATCGGGCCGAGTTCATCACGCGCCAGCCGTTCTTGCACCGCCCGCAGCCAAGCCTCGGCGATCAGCGGTTCGGGCAGATGTTCGTTCATCTCGCCATTCCACGCCGCCAAGAGCTTCAGCGCGCGCTGGCGCAGGCGGTCGGTGGTGCCATCGGCGGCGGTCTCGCCGGTGAACCACAGATCAGCCCCGATCAGCGGCAAAAGATTGCGCGCGGTGGGGGAAACCGTATCAAGCTGCGCCTCGATAAAGCTGTCGCGGGTGTGAACCTCGCGGGTTTTCATCAGCGCCAGCCAGCGTTGGATGCGCTGGGTGTCGCCCCAATCATAGCTGACATGCAGGGGAAACGGGCGGTCGACGGTCTTGTTGTTGGTGTTGCCCAAGAGGCCAGAGCTGGGGTTGATCTCGCGCGGGTTGTCCTCATAGGGCAGGATGCCGGTCCAGCGGTTTGCCCCCTCCCAACCGGGCGCGGGCATCCGACCCTTGGTAGCATGGCTGGGATCGCGCGCGGGCATGGCGCCGATGGTTTGCAGGGCAATCCCTTTGGTATCGGCCAGCATCAGGTTTTGTGAGGGCGCGATAAACAGCCGCCCGGCCTCGATCGCGGCCTCCACCGATTGCGCCTGCATCAGATGGATTGCGGCGGTCATCGAGGTGTCTTTGTCCGACAGCGCCGTCCATTCCAGCGCCGCCACATGCCCCGCAGGCGTGACCGAGGCCAGATCATAATGCGAGCCGGGCAGGATCGGGCCACTTTCCGACCAGCGCAGCGTCAGGGTGATCGGATCGGCTCC
>CBDUEF010000028.1:0-15472 GCA_965366095.1 uncultured Cypionkella sp.
GTTGCGCGTTCCTGATCATCCACCGCAAAGCCGCGCTGGCGGGTTTGGTCAAGATCGGATTGCAAGGCGCTGCGGGTGGTCAGCGACAGCGGCGTAAAGGTTTGCAACCCCTTGCGGGCAATGATCGCCGCCACCTTGTCGGGGTGCGACCAGGCCAGCAGCGCCTTGCCGATGCCCGAAACATGCATCGGCCCCTTGGTGCCCGGCGGAAAAAACGCGCGGATCGCCTCATGGGTTTCAACCTGCGCCAGAAACAGCACCTCATCGCCGACCTCGACCCCCAGATTGGCGGTTTCGCCGGTGTCACGCATCAGAGATTCCATCGGCTGCCGGGCGCGCTCGATCACTTTGGTGCGGCGCAAAAACGCCGAACCCACCCGAAACGCGCCGCCGCCGATGTGCCAAAGCTGGCCCGGCTCTTCCAATTCAACCATGCCATGGCTTTGCAGCGTAACAAGCGCGCGATAGACCGTGGCCACCGCCTGATTGGCTTGTTGGGAGAGTTCGGTCAGCGTCAGGCCAGAGCTGGCAGCCAGCAATTCCAGCAGGCCCAGGGCTCGGTCAAGCGCCTGAATCGTGTTCTGATCGGTCTTGTCGTTAAAGGCCTTGGGGCGGCCACGTGGGCGGGGTTGGTCTGACATTATCTTTTGGTTCCTCTGCACGCAAAAGCCGTTGAAAAAGCCTTACGGATTGATCTTGCAGAAGAATATCACATTTTTCATTGAGTGAAAAACAATTTCGAAAAAATTGCGTGGGCGGGCGCGTGCCCCTATTCTACAAGCATACCCAAAGGGAGAGTCACTATGTCCAGCCAGAACCCCGTTTTCATCCCCGGCCCGACCAATATTCCGGATTCGGTGCGCAAAGCCTGCGATATGGCCACGATTGACCATCGCTCGCCCTCTTTTGCCAAGCTGTTCAAGCCAGCCGTGGCAGGGGTAAAGCGCGTGTTGAAGATGAAGGATGGCGAGGTGATCATCATCCCGTCAACCGGAACCGGCGGCTGGGAAGCGGCAATTTCCAACACGCTTTCGGCAGGCGATACGGTACTGGCCGCACGGTTCGGGATGTTCA
This sequence comes from uncultured Cypionkella sp., assembly GCA_965366095.1. GTDB lineage: Bacteria > Pseudomonadota > Alphaproteobacteria > Rhodobacterales > Rhodobacteraceae > CBDUEF01. The sequence goes on from CBDUEF010000028.1 coordinate 1,075, forward strand.
GCCACCGCTGGATTGATATGTGCCAGCGCCACGGGTTGAAGGTGCAGATCATCGAAACGCCATGGGGCCAAGGCGCACCTTTGGCGGCGATTGAGGCTGCGCTGAAGGCCGACACCAAGGGCGAGATCAAGGCCGTTCTGGCCACACATAATGAAACCGCAACCGGTGTTCGCTCGGATATCGGTGGCATCCGCAAAGCGATGGATGCAGCGGGTCATGGTGCTTTGTTGATGGTGGACGGCGTGTCGTCGATCGGCTCGATGCCGTTCGAGATGGGCGACTGGGGCGTCGATCTGGCGGTTGCGGGCAGCCAAAAAGGGTTCATGTTGCCGGTTGGTCTTTGCATCGTGGGTGTCAGCCCCAAAGCGCTGGCCGCAATGGAAACCGCCACCCTGCCCCGCACCTTCTTTGATTTCCGCGATATGCTGAAATCCTATGCAGCAGGTGGCTATCCTTACACCCCAGCGGTTGGTTTGATCGCGGGTCTGGCCCATTCGATTGAACTGCTGGAAGATGAAGGCATGGAGAACGTCTACGCCCGCCATCACCGCCTGGCCGAAGGCGTGCGCCGTGCGATTGCCGCCTGGGGGATGAAGCCTTGCGCGGTCTCGCCCGAGTTGTATTCGGAAACCGTCACGGCGGTGGTGGTGCCAGAAGGTTGCAACGGCACCGATCTGGTGCAGATCGCGGCGGATAAATACCAGGTGGCCTTTGGTGTTGGCCTTGGTGAAGTGGCCGGAAAAGTGTTCCGTATCGGCCATTTGGGCATGTTGACCGATGCGATGATGCTATCAGGTCTGGCCGTGGCCGAGATGTGCATGGCCGATCTGGGTTGGAAGGTTGTGCTGGGTTCGGGTGTGGCTGCGGCGCAAGAATACTATCGCGGAACCGCAGCCTGAGGCTGCGGGCGGGGGCTGACGGCCCCCGCGCCCCCGTGGATATTTAACGACAGATGAAAAAGCAGAGGCGAGACATGTATATCCCAACCTTTGACGATGTGATCGCGGCGCATGAGCGGATCAAACCCTATATCCACCGCACGCCGGTGTTGACCTCGAGCTATCTCAATCAGTTGACCGGGGCGGAATTGTTCTTCAAATGCGAGAACTTCCAGAAGGCCGGCGCGTTCAAGGTGCGCGGGGCCTCCAACGCGGTGTTTGGCCTACAGGAGGATCAACTGGCCAAGGGCGTTGCCACCCATTCCAGCGGCAACCATGCGCTGAGCCTGTCTTATGCGGCGGGTCGGCGGGGAATACCCTGTTCGGTGGTGATGCCACGCACCGCACCGCAGGCCAAGAAAGACGCCGTGCGCGGTTATGGTGGGCGGATTGTGGAATGTGAGCCATCGACCAGCAGCCGTGAGGCGGTGTTTGCGCAAGTGCAGGCCGAAACCGGCGCCGATTTCGTGCATCCCTATAACGATCCGCGGGTGATCGCGGGCCAAGCAACCTGTTCGCGTGAGTTGCTGGAGCAGGTGCCGGGGTTGGATGCGGTGATTGCACCCATCGGCGGCGGCGGGATGATCTCGGGCACTTGCCTGACGCTGTCGACTTTGGCGCCGGGGATGGACATTTATGCCGCCGAGCCCAAGAATGCCGATGACGCCTATCGCAGCTTTAAGGCTGGGGAAATCATCGCTGATGACGCGCCCGACACCGTTGCCGATGGGTTGAAAGTGCCGCTGAAGGAGCTGACATGGCATTTCGTGAAGAACCATGTTTCCGACGTCTTCACCGCCACGGAAGATGAGATCATCGAGGCGATGAAGATGACATGGAAGCGGATGAAGATTGTGATGGAACCCAGCTGTGCGGTGCCGCTGGCGACGATCCTTGCGAACCCCGAAGTGTTCAAGGGGCGGCGCGTGGGTGTGATCATTACGGGCGGCAATGTCGATCTGGACAAATTGCCTTGGATGAAACTTTAGGAGGGTATGATGAATAAAGCTGCAAATTTCGAGGGTTACGAGGTAGGCTATGACATTCCCGCTCTGCCGGGGATGGATGAGGCCGATATCCAGACGCCTTGTCTGGTGCTGGACCTTGACGCGCTGGAGCGCAATATCGTCAAGATGGGAGATTTTGCACGCGCGGCAGGTGTGCGTCACCGCGTGCATGGCAAGATGCACAAATCGGTGGATGTGGCGATGCTGCAAGAGCGCCTTGGCGGCTCGGTCGGGGTTTGCTGCCAGAAGGTTTCCGAGGCTGAAGTGTTTGCCCGTGGTGGCATCAAGGACGTGATGGTTTCCAATCAGGTGCGTGATCTCGCCAAGATTGATCGTTTGGCGCGTTTGCCGAAACTGGGCGCGCGGACGCTGGTCTGCGTTGACGATGCCGAGAACGTGGCCGACCTGTCGGCGGCGGCGGTCAAGCATGGCACCCAGATCGAGTGCCTGGTCGAGATCGACTGTGGCGCTGGCCGCTGCGGCGTGACCACGACGCAGGATGTGGTGGCGATTGCACGCAAGATCGAGGCGGCTCCGGGGTTGAAATTTGCCGGCATTCAGGCCTATCAGGGCGCGATGCAGCACATGGACCTGTTTGCCGATCGCAAGGCCAAGATTGATCTGGCGGTGGCGCAGGTGGCCGATGCGGTGCAGGGGCTGAAGGCCTCGGGGCTTGAGTGTGACATCGTTGGCGGTGGCGGCACGGGGTCTTATATGTTTGAGGGCAATTCTGGCGTTTACAATGAGTTGCAGTGCGGCTCCTATGCCTTCATGGATGCCGATTATGGCCGCATTCTGGATGCCGAGGGCAAGCGGATTGATCAGGGCGAATGGGAGAACGCTTTGTTCATCCTGACGAGCGTTATGAGCCACGCCAAAGCCGACAAGGCGATTGTCGATGCCGGATTGAAGGCGCAATCGGTGGATTCCGGTTTACCGGTGGTTTTTGGCCGCACCGATGTCAAATACCTCAAATGCTCGGACGAGCATGGTGTGGTCGAAGACAAGGGCGGGGTGTTGAAGGTGAATGACAAGCTGCGGCTGGTGCCGGGCCACTGCGATCCGACCTGCAATGTGCATGATTGGTATGTCGGGGTTCGCAATGGCAAGGTTGAAAGCGTTTGGCCGGTTTCGGCGCGCGGCAAGGCCTATTGAGGACTGTGATTTTTCCCGCCGGAGGGCCTCCGGCGGGAGTATTTTGACCAAGATGAAAGGCCAAGCAGATGTTGATCGTTCCCGAGGCGTTGATTGCAGATCTGGTGTCGTTTGATGATGCCTTTGCGGCTGTTGAGGGCTGTTTTGCCTCGATGGCGCGGGGGGATGCCTATAACTTTCCCGTTGTGCGCGAGGCTTTGGGCGAGGGGCGGCAGTATGGGTTCAAATCGGGGCTGGACCGGGCGGGCGCGCAGCTGGGCGTCAAGGCCGGGGGTTATTTCCCCGGCAATGCGGCCAAGGGCATGATCAACCACCAATCAAGCGTGTTTTTGTTTGATCCCGACACCGGCCGTCCGCAAGCCATGGTGGGGGGCAATCTGTTGACCGCACTGCGCACGGCGGCGGCGCAGGCGATTTCGGTGGATCGTTTGGCGCGCAAGGATGCACGGGTGTTGGGCATGGTTGGGGCGGGGCATCAGGCCGGGTTTCAGCTGCGCGCAGCCGCGCGGGTGCGCAAATTCGAGCGCGTGATCGCTTGGAACCTGCATCCCGATATGCTGCCGGGCTTGGGCAAGATTGCCGCCGAGCTGGGCCTGCCCTTCGAGGCGGTGCCTTTGGAGCGAATGGTTGAGGCGGATGTGATCGTGACGATCACCTCGGCGCCTGCGGCCAGCCTTTTGGCCGCCCATGTGTCTGCGGGCACTCATTTGGCCTGCATGGGCACCGATACCAAGGGCAAGCAAGAGGTTGAGGCGGCGCTTTTGGGCCGGGCAACAGTGTTTACCGATGAGGTGGCGCAATCCATCAGCATCGGCGAGGCGCAGCATGCGGTGGCCAGTGGCGTGCTGAAAGCTGACGCAATTACGCCCTTGGGTGAGGTTTTGATTGGCACGCATAAGGGCCGCGCTTCGGCGGAAGAGATCACGCTGTTTGACGGCACCGGCGTTGGGTTGCAGGATCTGGCCGTGGCGGCGATGGCGGTCACCCGGGCGAAACAGCGCGGTTTAGGGATTGAGGTGGCGGTCTAGCGCCCACCTGTTTCGGGGTACAAACAAAAGCCGCCCGGCGCAAAGCACCGGGCGGCTTTTGTTATAAGCTATCCGAAGGAAGGGATCAGTTGGTGCCGTTGGACGAGCCGCCAATAGCCGCGAGGCCGCCCAGCAGAACGATACCAAGCAGAACCGGCAACATTCCGCCGCCGCTGCTTACCGGTGCTGCGGCAACAATTTCAGGCTGCGGGTCGGGCTCGATAATGGGTTCGGCCTTGCCACCGGCCTGAGCCACGGAAACCGAGGCCAAAAGGCCGAGAACAGCGACGAAAGAGGTGATTTTGGACATCTGCACATACTCCGATAATATAAGTGCCAAATTGTAGCACAATCTGATCGCATTGTGAATCAACCTGAAACAATCACAAATCACTGTGGCGCGTTTGCCATGACCGCATAGCCGATACCTTGCGACACCCATTGTTGCGATTTCACCAGCTGTCCGCCCTGCATCCAATAGTGGTTGGTGATAAATCCTGCCGGGCCGTTACAGGTTTCCACAAGATGCCGGGCCTTGGGCAGCGCCGCGTCGGCGGCCCCGGTCTCGACCGTGCAGCTATAATCTCGGCGGAAAGCCGTATCAGATCCTTCAAGATAGTAATGGCTGCGATTGTGGGGCGTCATTGCGGCGATTTGGCCAAGGCTAGGCACCGTTGCGGACATCAGATCAAATCCAAGGCCGCGGGTCTGGATCAGCAACCCATCGCGCAGCATGATCTGCAAGCCGTCAGGCGTGGCCCAAGTGGTCACAGGGCCATCGCGGTCCAGAACGTAAAGCTGCAAGACGCGACCCTGTGTCGGCAGCGACGCCACCAGCGACGGGCCCTTCGCTGCGGCGCCGGTGCCCGGAGCGGGGGCGGTCCGGCCCAGAACAGCCGCCACCGGAACCGCAAGCAGCGCCGTCGCCTTGCCGCCGCAGCCCGAAACCGTGCCGGACACCAGCGTCAATGCCAAAATCAGACGGCCAATCATCTCCAGAACCTTCCCCATTGATCATCAAGACGGTCAGAATGGTAATCGCGCACAAAATCATAAAGCCGACCATCGACATTCAACCGAGCCCCCCCATCGCGCAGGATCGGGCGCACCACCATCTTGGTGGATTTCTGTGTCGGCCGACCAATCGCCCAGCCCAAGGGAATCTCGATTCGGATACCCTTGTCGAAGGATCCTTCGCCAAAGTCATCAAAGGACACATCGGTCAGGGTCGCAAAGGCACCAACGCGCCAGCCATTCGCAAACTCGCGGTCAAGACTCAAGGTTGCACCGTAATCCCCGGCCAGATACCGGCCGATATCGAGTTCCGCCTGAAAGCCGTTGCCTAAATCGTAATAACCCGAGACATGGCCGGTCATGACCGAGTAGTCCTGAAAGCCGAACAGCTGATCAAAATCGCGCTGTTTGACATAATTGACTTCGACGCCCAGCGCATAGGGGCGGTCCACCCGCTTCCACAAAAGCTCTCCTGAAATGCCGCCGTACATTGGTTCCAACAGGCCTAGAGTGACACGGCTGTAAAGATTTGGGGCGGGCTTGGCATACCAGGCCAGGGTCAAATTCTCGATCGCCGGATCGCCATTTGCGTCGTATTTGTTGCTGTCGCTGCGCACATGCGGCAGGATCGAATCCGAGTCACGCTCGGATTTGTTCAGATTTCCCGCCAGTTTCTTGATGATCGACCCCGACAGCACAAAGCCCGGCGCGATGTCATATTTGCCGGTCAACCGCAGGCCGAAATCGGCGCGCAGCGGGTCTTTCGGATCGAACAAACTGGCCTTCACATAGGGCACAATATTCCAGGAGAAGGCGGGGTAAAGACCTTCGCCCCGCACCGCCCCTTCGGGCAAAGCACCGGCGACGGGCAAGATACTGGTGCGGGCAAGGATCAGATCGTCCTGGCCACCCGCGTGATCGAGGGCTTCAAGATCGCTGCGATGCAGCACCACTTCGGACAGTGGGATGCCATTGGTGACCGGCACGATCTTGAAGATCTCAACCGAGGCGGGCAGGCTGGCAGCCAGCGCCCGCGCGGTGCGCCCGATCGCCTGTGCCCCGTTGTCCAGTTTGGTGCTGCGAATACGGACCTGCACCGAGGTGGCCGTCACCGCGAGAGACTCCACCACTATCCCATCGGCACGCAGCCGGGTTTGCAGATCGCCGCGCAGTTTTGGCACCGCTGCGGTATCGGTTACCCATTGGCGCGACCAGCCTGCCGCCGATCCCGGACGGCTGACAACCGGCACCGGGCCAGCCCCCAGAACGCCGCCCGTGGGGCGGGTCTTCGGATCCAGCACAATTTGCGCGCCAAAGCCGATTTCCGAGCCGTAAAGGTAGTAACCCCCCAATCGAATCGACCGGTTCAGCTGATATTCGATCCCAAAATTGAACGGGCTTTTGCGCTCAAAAGTGCCCTTGGTGCCGGCCTCAAGCGTATAGGCGTCCGAGGAATACTCGGCTTTGAGCGAGAGTTTATCATTCACCAGCCATTCGAAACCAGCAAAGGGGGCAACGTCGCCTTTGAACCATTGTCCAAGGCGAATATTTCCACCTTTGCCGTAATCGACCGCAGGCCGGTCGCCGAAGGGCGCGCCAATTGCACCGAAACTGCCAAGACGGCCCCAGCCCAGACCAGCCGTCACCTTGAAGCGATTGCCAAAGGATTTGGTGGCCGCGACATATTCTCCCGACATGATGCCGGTGCCGATGATGTCCTGCAAGCCAATGGTCACCGCAGGAATATAGCGCCCCTCTTCGAAGACCTGATAGCGCAAATCAAAACTGCGGTCATAAAAGGTCGGAAGCGCCGAATCCGGAGCGCCCCAATTTCTAATCGCAGCATAGCGGAAACTGCCCGACAGACGCGGTGTAATTTGAAAGGACAGGGTCGTTCGGCTAATTGGCCCGAAATGCGCGGATGTGACGCTGAAAGCGCCATCGCTCTGGCTCTCGCCTGAAGGCATGTCAATCAGGCCTGACACGCCGCCAAAAGACAATGTCGGTCTGGCATCAACGGCCGCCGGGGCCAAAGCCAAAAGAAGGGCCAAAGGCACGAAACCGCACGCTTGCGTCCGGGTAAGACCATCCGACACCATCAAACACCTCCGCAAGCGACATTGCATCCTCAACGGACGCGAAGATTCGTTCATAGAAAAGAAATACCGCCTTGGCCATGATTGAATAGGCCAAGGCCCAATTTTCGCACCCACCTGTGTCATGAAAATTTTCACAGGGGCTGTGCCTTGTCGGGGCCAGAGTCTTGGCAACAATCCCATGCAATCCGGGGCTTGCAGCCGAGAAACCGGGTGGAAAAGACCTGACCATGGCCGATGTGGCAGCAGCGATTTTACAGCATTTGCGCTTGGGTCCGCAGAAATTTCACGCCAGGCGATTGCCGCCTTTGGCACCGGAATGGCCGCGCCGAATCAACGGCCCTGTCCCAGCCGTTGCCAACTTTGCCCACGCCCCGAGCGCCCTGAGATTCGCGCGTTAAACCTTGTCTACTAAACCCCTGTCTTTGGCACTCTGGCCCTTTTGGGTGCGGCGCGCCGCGAAATGTCGGATCAAAGCGAGGTAACAGATGAACAAGGCGATTACTCAAGGGCTGGTCCTGATGCCGCCACCGTTTTCGGCGGGTTTGAACCTGTGGTCACGCGAAGACGGGCTCAGCGGGCAAGGCTCTTATGCCGGACAGCCCAATGCGGCCTATGTGCCAGCCGATCAGGATTTCGGCGGCTGTCTGGAATTGCAAAAGACCCTGACCACCCAAAAGCTGCGCTGCTTTCAATCCATCCCGTTTCAGCCGGGGCTTTATCTGCGCGTCACGGTGCAATTGAAAATGATGAGCGGCGCTTTGCCCTCGGTGCGCATTGCCGGTTGGGCAGGCAATACCGGCGGCGCCAATGTGGCAGCGGCGGTGCAAACCGGGCCCTCCCTGGCGCTGACCAGCTATGGAAATGTTGTGACAGTGCAGGCGATTATTGGCTCGGGCAACCGCCAAGGCGTTGATATGGTCTGGGGCACAGCGCCGGTGATGGGGCATTTCGGGCTGGATCTGACCGGGCCGAACGGCGGGGTTATCCGCATTGATGATGTGCTGATCGAAGATGTCACCGATATTTTCCATTCCGAGATGTTCGATTGGGTGGATGTGCGCGATTACGGCGCCAAGGGCGATGGCGTCACCGATGACCGCGCGGCCTTTGATGCCGCCGATACGGCGGCCTTGGGCAAAACCGTGGTGGTTTCGCCGGGTAATTACTACATCGCAACCCACCTGACCTTTGAAAATCCGGTCGAATTTCAGGGCACCATCACCATGCCCGACCAGATGCGGCTCAGCTGCACCCGCAATTTCAACCTTGATACCTATACGGCGGCCTTTGGCGGCGAATTGCTCGGTTTCAAAAAGGCGTTGCAGGCGCTGTTTTATTTCACCGATCACGTTGCCTTTGATCTGAACGGACGGCGCGTGGAATTGAGCGCGCCGATCGACGTGGCAGCCCTTGCCGGGTTGACCAGTTTCAACCAGCGTCGCACGCTTAACCATGGTCAGCTTTCAGTCACCCCCGGCACCGCCTGGGACACCCAGACCGTCAGCGCCACCGCAACCTATTCCACCGCCAACCCGGCCAAACTGACCGGCGTTGCCAATATCGCCAGCATCCCCGTCGGCGCGCGGGTCTCGGGAACCGGGGTGGGGCGTGAAGTATATGTGCGCTCGCGCAATGTCGCCACCAACACGCTGGAGTTAAGCCAACAGCTTTGGGCCGCCGCCGGCACCCGCACTTTCACCTTCGAGCGCTATCAATACATGCTGGATTTCTCCGGTTTTGCCGATCTGTCGCGCTTTGAAATCACCGATATCGAGTTTCTGTGCGGCGCCAATGCCAGTTGCATCAACCTTGGCTCCGAGGGCGCGAATTTCCGCATCGCCGATTGCACCATCAACCGGCCGAAAAATCGCGGCATCACCTCAAGCGGGCGCGGCTGTCAGGATCTGCATATCGACCGCTGCCAGTTCATCTCGTCCGAGATGGGCCTGACGGCACAGGCGCGCGGCTCGGTGGCCTTTAACGTCAACGCCAATGATGCGAAAATCCGCAACAACCGGGCGGCGCGTTTCGGCACCTTTGGTGTGATCGCGGGCACCGGGCATATCATCATGGGCAATCACTTCTTTCAGGGCGATGATACCGCAAGCGCCGTGCCCAGCGCCGGGTTGGTGTTCACCGCGCTGAACCCGAAATCCTTCCTGACCGGCAATTACATCGACACCTGTTTTATCGAGTTCTCCAACGAACATGATGACACGCCCGATTATGCTTCGGAATATTCCTTTGGCGGCATGACGATGACCGGCAATGTGTTCTTTGCCTTGGCCGCCGCCGCGTGGTTTCGCTTTATCGTCATCACGCCGCGCGGCACCGGGCACACCTTGGTGGGCCTGACGGTCAGCAACAATGTGTTTCGCACCGCCCAAGGCGCGATTGACCGGATCGAGATGATCGACACCACCTATGCGACGCTGGCCTTCAACAGTTTCCGCGCCGTGGTGTTTGATGGCAATACCTTCAACGGCGTGTCCCAGATCACCCAAAGCCCCTTGCTGATCGAACATGTGCAAAACACCGCCTCTGATACCTGGACGGTGGATGGATCGGCCTATCTGCCCTTTGGCTCACGGGCGCGTAATGTCACCAGCGTGGTGGCCGAAGGGCCGATCGCAAATGCCTCGAACGTCACCCAATGGGTCGCGCCCTATGTTTTGGCCGAGCAAGGCACCGGGCAAAGCAAAGTCGCTCTGAAATGGCCGGTGCCGGTGAAAGGCCGGGTGCTGGCGATGATCCGCTGCGACAACCCGCTTTAAGCCACAAGATCCTCGGGCGTCAGGCGAAAAGCGCGGGCAAAACCGGCGTTCAGCAAGGCCGAAACCGGGATCAGCCGCACAAAGGCGAAATCGGCGAAATCAACATAAAGGGCCGCCTTCGGGTGGCCCTTTAACCATTCCTCGCGGCAGCTGCGACGATCTGACACAAACTCGGCCCTGGCCCGCAGCATCAGGCGAGGATGGGCCAGCGGATCACCCTTTTCCCCCGCCTCGCCCAGCATCACGGCGCAATCCGGCGCGGCGTGCAGGGCGGCAAAATGCGGCGCCAACGCCGAAATCAGCGTCATCGGCGCGCCTGAAACCATGCCAAAGGCAATCCGGCTGATCCCCGGCATCCCATCGAGGGGATCACGCCACGCCAGCGCCGCCGACCGCGCCACTTGCATCAAGTCTTGCGCAAGACGGATTGCCCCGGCATCGGCAGGCTGCACAGGATCGGGGCGGTTGGGCATCGGCAAAGCCTTTGGTTGACAGCCAAGAAGCCCGGGCGTTGAGTGGGCAAAATGATAGGCACCCCATAGCATGACCACCCAAGCCACCGACACTGAATTCCTGCCCAAGCTGATCACGATCCTGCGCGAGGGCTATCGCTGGCCCGATCTGCGCGCCGATGCCTTGGCGGGGTTGACCGTGGCCATCGTGGCGCTGCCGCTGTCGATGGCGATTGCAATCGCCAGCGGCGTCGGCCCCGAGCGCGGGCTTTACACCACCATCATCGGCGGCTTTCTGGTTTCGGCTCTGGGCGGGTCACGCTTTCAGATCGGCGGCCCGGCGGGGGCGTTCATCGTGCTGGTCTCGGCCTGTGTGATGCAGATCGGCGTGCAAGGGCTGATCCTTGCCACGCTGATTTCTGGCGCCATGATGATGGCCTTGGCGCTGCTGCGGGCCGGAACCTATGTGCGCTATATCCCCTATCCGGTGACGCTGGGCTTTACCGCCGGAATCGCGGTGATCATTCTTGCCAGCCAGCTGAAAGACCTGTTCGGCCTGACCCTGACAGGGACCGAGCCCGGCGCGTTCATCGCCAAGATCGAAACGCTATGGTCCGCGCGCGGCAGCATGTCCATGCCAGCGCTGGCCGTGGCCGTAACCACCATCGCGCTGATCCTTGGGATCAAACGGCTCCGCCCGCGCCTGCCAAACCTGTTGATCGCGGTGGCGCTGGCCTCGGGTCTTGCGGCGGCGCTGCATTTGCCGGTTGAGACCATATCCTCAAAATTCGGCGCCCTGCCGCGCCTGCCGCCTGCGCCCGCTTTGCCCGCACTGTCGCTTGCCCTGATCGGATCGGCCCTGCCTTGGGCCTTTAGCTTTACCCTGCTGGGGGCGATTGAATCGCTGCTTTCGGCGGTGGTGGCAGATGGCATGTCGGGGCGCAGGCATCGCCCGAATATGGAGCTCTTGGCCCAAGGCGCGGCCAATATCGGCTCGGCCCTCTTTGGCGGCATCTGTGTAACCGGCACCATCGCGCGCACCGCAACCAATGTGCGCGCAGGCTCACACGGGCCGGTTTCGGGAATGCTGCATGCGCTGTTCGTGCTGGCCTTCATGCTGATCGCGGCCCCCTTGGCGGGCTATATCCCGCTGGCCGCTTTGGCCGGGGTGCTGGCCGTGGTCGCGTGGAACATGGCCGAGAAAGAGGAAATCTGGCAGCTTTTGCGCTATTCGCGCGCCGATGCGGTGGTTTTGGCGGTGACATTCGGCCTTGTGGTGTTCCGCGATCTGACCTCGGGCATCGTGGTGGGCTTTGCGCTTGCGGGGTTGGTTTTCATTCACCGCATGTCTGACACAGCGATTGTCGAGCCCTCAAACAACAGGCCCGATGATCCCGATCTGCCCGAAGATTGCCTGATCTATCACCTGCATGGCCCCTATTTCTTTGGCGCTGCTGCCCGTTTGGGGGCGGTTATGGATCAGATCGCCGAACAGCCGCGGGCCTTTGTGGTGGACCTTGCCGATGTGCCCTATATCGACAGCTCGGGCGCGCGCGCCTTCGAGGTGTTGGCCCGAAAGACCGCCCGCAAAGGCGGCACTTTGATGCTGACCGGAGCCCGCGCCGAGGTGCGTCGCACCCTGCAAGCCGCCGGAGTGAAAGAGCCCGCCACCCGGTTTCTGGTCGATCTGGCCGCCGTGGAAAAGGCCCTGCCGCCCCGGCCCTTGCCACAAGGCTGATACCGCAAACACCTTAACGAATCATTGTTCGCATTGCGGCACCCTGCGCCTGCTCCGCCGCCCGGCGGCGAAACCGGCACCACAGGCCGGGCGGCATCTGCGCAACACCACAACCCCAGATTGCCAAACCCCAGCAACCCAAAGCCTTCACGATTCCGTCATTTCATTACATCTTTTCTGACAGTTTACATCATTGACCACAAATTCTGTCAATAAATTTACAATAAAAATGATATTTCAAAAAGAGTTACCATTTTTTTGACAATCGCGCTACAACAGTGGCAGATTCAAGGCACCTCCCTTCGCGATGCATCGCAACGGGGCTGTGCGCCACCTCTGGGGAGAGAGCATCTTGTCCGATCACATCACCACCTATCCCGCATCCGACGATTTCGTCGCCAAGGCGCATATCAATGCCGAAAGCTATGGCACGATGTATGCGCAATCGGTGGCCGACCCAGATGGCTTTTGGCGCGAGCATGGTCAGCGGCTGGATTGGATCAAAAGCTATACCAAGGTCAAGGACACCACGTTCAAGCGCGGCGAAGTGTCGATCAAATGGTATGAAGACGGCACGTTGAACGTCTCGGCCAATTGCATCGACCGCCACATGGTTTCCCGCGCCACCCAGACCGCGATCATCTGGGAACCCGATGATCCGAAAACCCCCACCCTGCACATCACCTATGCCCAATTGCTGGAGCAAACCTCGCGCATGGCCAATGTGCTGAAAGCCCATGGCGTGACCAAAGGCGACCGGGTGGTAATTTACCTGCCGATGATCCCCGAGGCCGCCTATGCAATGCTGGCCTGCGCCCGGATCGGCGCGATCCATTCCATCGTCTTTGCCGGATTTTCGCCTGATGCCTTGGCCAACCGGATCAACGATTCTGAGGCAAAAGTGGTGATCACCGCCGATTATGCCCCCCGTGGCGGCAAGAAAACCGCGCTGAAATCCAACACCGATCAAGCGCTTTTGCATTGCGATGACCGGGTGAAATGCCTTGTGGTCAAGCACACCGGCGATCAGACCCAATGGACGGCGGGCCGCGATATTGACGTCAAGGCCGAGATGGCCGCCGCCAAACCCTATTGCGCCTATGTCGAAATGAACGCCGAAGATCCGCTGTTCATCCTTTACACCTCGGGGTCCACCGGCAAACCCAAGGGCGTGGTGCATACCTCGGGCGGCTATCTGGTTTACGCCGCGATGACGCATCAGATGACCTTTGATTACCATGACGGCGATGTGTTCTGGTGCACCGCTGATGTCGGTTGGGTCACCGGCCACAGCTATATCATCTATGGCCCGCTGGCCAATGGCGCGACCACGATCATGTTTGAAGGCGTGCCGACCTTCCCCGATGCGGGCCGGTTCTGGGAGGTGTGCGCCAAGCACAAGGTCACGCAGTTCTACACCGCTCCCACCGCCATCCGCAGCCTGATGGGCATGGGGCCGGAATGGCCCGCCAAGCATGATCTCTCCAGCCTGAAACTGCTGGGATCAGTGGGTGAGCCGATCAACCCCGAGGCGTGGAACTGGTATAACGAGCATGTCGGCAAGGGCAAATGCCCCATCGTCGATACCTTTTGGCAGACCGAAACCGGCGGTCATATGATCACGCCGCTGCCGGGTGCCATCCCGCAAAAGCCCGGCTCGGCCACCAAGCCGTTCTTTGGCGTGCAGCCGGTGATCCTTGATCCCGCCAACGCCCATGTGCAAGAAGCTGTCGAGACCGATGGCGTTTTGTGCATCGCCGATAGCTGGCCGGGGCAAATGCGCACGCTTTGGGGCGATCACGCCCGCTTTGAAGAGGCCTATTTTGCGCAATACCCCGGCTATTACTTTACTGGCGATGGCTGTCGGCGCGACAAGGATGGCTATTACTGGATCACCGGCCGCGTTGACGATGTGATCAACGTCTCTGGCCACCGCATGGGCACGGCCGAGGTGGAATCAGCGCTGGTGGCGCATCCCAAAGTCGCCGAGGCGGCCGTGGTTGGCTATCCGCATGACATCAAAGGTCAGGGCATCTACGCCTATGTCTCCTTGATGAACGGGGTAGAGCCCACGCCAGAGCTGCGCAAAGAGCTTGAGGCTTGGGTGCGCACCGAAATCGGCCCGATTGCCAAGCCCGATCTGATCCAATGGGCACCGGGCCTGCCGAAAACCCGTTCGGGCAAGATCATGCG
>CBDUEF010000029.1:0-15207 GCA_965366095.1 uncultured Cypionkella sp.
GTCATGATCAGGATCACATTGCGGAAATCGACGGTGCGACCGTTGTGATCGGTGAGTTTGCCGTGATCCATCACCTGCAACAGAATGTTGTAGACATCGGGATGGGCCTTTTCCATCTCATCGAGCAACAGCACGCAATGCGGGTCTTGGTCGACGCCATCGGTGAGCATGCCGCCCTGATCAAAGCCGACATAGCCCGGAGGCGCGCCGATCAGACGCGAAACCGCGTGTTTCTCCATATATTCGGACATATCGAACCGCAGCAGTTTCACGCCAAGGCTGAGCGCCAATTGCTTGGCGACCTCGGTTTTGCCCACACCTGTTGGCCCGGCAAAGAGATAGTTGCCGATGGGCTTTTCAGGCTCACGCAGGCCCGCGCGGGCGAGTTTGATCGCCGAGCACAGCGCATCGACGGCCTTGTCCTGCCCGAAGACCACGCGTTTGAGCGATTTTTCCAGATCGCGCAGGGTTTCGGCATCGTCTTTGGAGACCGATTTCGGCGGGATGCGGGCGATTTTGGCCACCACGGCCTCAATTTCTTTGGTGCCCAAGGTTTTGCGCTTCTTGGAGTCCGCCACAAGATGCTGGGCCGCTCCGGCCTCGTCGATCACGTCAATCGCAGAGTCGGGCAGTTTGCGATCATGGATATAGCGCGCGGCGAGTTCGACGGCGGCTTTGATCGCATCATTGGTATAGCGCAGATCGTGGTGCTCCTCGAAATGCGGTTTCAGCCCCATCAGGATTTTGATGGCATCCGGCACAGAAGGCTCGTTCACGTCGATTTTCTGGAAGCGACGGGCCAAGGCGCGGTCTTTCTCGAAATGCTGACGGAATTCCTTGTAGGTGGTGGAGCCCATGCAGCGCAATTTGCCGCCCTGCAACGCCGGTTTCAGCAGGTTTGAGGCATCCATCGCGCCGCCAGAGGTGGCCCCGGCACCGATCACGGTGTGAATCTCGTCGATGAAAAGGATCGCATCGGGATGGTTTTCCATCTCGGTGACGACGGCCTTGAGCCGTTCCTCAAAATCGCCCCGATAGCGTGTGCCAGCCAAAAGTGCGCCCATATCAAGGCTGTAGATGGTGGCATGGGCAAGGATTTCAGGGGTTTCATGGTTGACGATCTTGCGCGCCAAACCTTCGGCGATGGCGGTTTTGCCAACGCCGGGATCTCCGACCAGAAGCGGGTTGTTCTTGCGGCGGCGGCAGAGCACCTGAATGCAACGCTCTACCTCGGCCTCACGCCCGATCAAGGGATCGACATCGCCCTTTTTGGCTTTGACGTTGAGATCAACGCAGTATTTCGACAGCGCGGATTCCTTGGCCTCACCCGCCTCGGCCTTGGGGGTTTCGTGATGCTCTTCGGCACCGGAAACCGAGCGGGGCTCACCATAGGATGGGTCTTTGGCGACGCCGTGGGCGATGTAATTGACGGCATCATAGCGGGTCATGTCCTGCTCTTGCAGGAAATAGGCGGCGTTGGATTCGCGTTCGGCAAAGATCGCGACCAGCACGTTGGCGCCGGTAACCTCAGTGCGGCCAGAGGATTGCACATGGATAGCCGCGCGCTGGATCACGCGCTGGAAGGCGGCGGTCGGCACGG
The DNA here is from genome assembly GCA_965366095.1 of uncultured Cypionkella sp. GTDB lineage: Bacteria > Pseudomonadota > Alphaproteobacteria > Rhodobacterales > Rhodobacteraceae > CBDUEF01. The sequence goes on from CBDUEF010000029.1 coordinate 1,601, forward strand.
CCTCGGACCCCTCAACATCCGTCACCAGAGTGGACAGATCATCGTCGATGAAATCGGACAGGGTTTTGCGCAGGACAACCAGATCAACCGAGCAGGCCTGCATGACGCGGGCGGCATCGGGTTCATCAATCAGCGAGAGCAAAAGATGCTCTAGCGTGGCGAGTTCATGTTTGCGGGCGTTGGCAAGGGCCAGCGCGCCGTGGATGGCTTGTTCGAGGGTGGTCGAAAATGATGGCACTTGGTCGTGCTCCTATCCTGCGGGTCGGACGGCGGGGGCCTGATCCGACTTTGGCCTCATTTGGTAAAGGATCGGTTTTATTTTCCGATCTTCAAGCCCTAATTGGTCAAGATTGTGACTTGAGGGGGGGTGTTGGATAAATTGTGATCGAAGGTTGCAGATTGGACTCAGAATTTGTCTTTCAGCGCGCGCAGGGCGGCGAAGGTTTCTGCGTCGGTGGCGTTGGGTTGGTTGAGGATGGCCTTTATATGGGGGCTATTGGCGCGAAGAAAAGGGTTGGTCGCCAATTCTCCTGACAGGCGCGAGGGCACGGTGGGGCGGTTTTCGGAATTGGCGAGGGCCACGCGGGCGATGCGGGCTTTGAGCGCCGCGTTTTCAGGATCAACGGTGGCGGCAAAGCGCAGATTGGCGGCGGTGTATTCATGGCCCGAGCAGATCAGGGTTTCTGGGGGGAGGGCCGCCAGTTTTGAAAGGCTGGCCCACATCTGATCGGGGGTGCCCTCGAACAGGCGGCCACAGCCGCCCGCCATCAGGCTGTCGGCGGTAAAGGCATAGGCGCTGTCGGGAAAGTAAAAGGCGATATGGCCGACGGTATGGCCGGGCACGTCGATGACCTGGCCGTATTCTTGGCCGACCTGCACCACATCGCTCTCGATCAGCGCGCGGGTAAGGGGGGGCAGGCGATGGGCATCGGCCTCGGCCCCGAGGATATCGGCCGAGGTGGCCTCGACGATGGCAGAGACGCCGTCGATATGGTCGTAGTGGTGATGGGTGATCAGGATCTGACGCAAGGCCCAGCCGCGGGATTTGAGCGCGGCAAGGATCGGGGCGGCCTCGGGGGCGTCGATCAGGGCGGTGTCACCGGATTCGGCATCATGCAAAAGATAGGCGTAGTTGTCTTTGAGGCAGGGGATGGTGACGAGTTCTAACGGCATGCAAGGGCCTTTCGCGGGTTTGGGTAAGAGTGGCGGAAAGGCGAAGGGGTGGCAAGGGTGGGGGCTTTGACTTGGAGAATTGAACGATCCAAGCTGGGGGAGTGATTGGATTGAAAAAAGGGCGGGCTTGAATGGTCAGATGGATTTTCAGGATGCTGTTGATCGGCGTTGTCGGGTGGCTGGGGTATGGCGTTGTTGATGGCTATCAACGGGGATATTTCAGTATCCCTGATATGCCTGAAGGGTCGTATCTGTTTTCCATCAAAAGCGGTTTTCGTGGCATCGTTCTGGATGCAAAGGTTTCTGAACCTTCCTCACCCGATACGCCGAAGGTTTGGCGGCAGATAGCTTTTGCAAACCCAGAGCGCCGATACATTGCCTTGCCGTTTGAGGTAGGCCCCTATGTCGTTGATGCTTGGTCGACATGCACGGCCCCGACTGACGAGGAACTGGCATATTTTGAGAAAACCATGCCTGAAGAAACTGCCCGAAAATTTGCTCTAGCGCGCATCGAAGCTATTTGCATGGTTGAAGCAGATGGCAAGAAAGTGTTGCGCGGTTTGCTCTATTCCTTTCCCAAGCTGTAGGTGCCACATCGCCTTAATTGGGATATTGCCGCCATTCACGTTTCCCCCCAGAAATCGGCCATGGCATGACGCGGGTTTCTGGCTATGATTGGCCCCTGATGGGGCAAGGGCCGGGGTTTCATGCATCTCGACGTGGTTGATCTGCGCAGTTTTTACTATCGCACCCGGTTGGGGCGGGTGGCGCAGCGGGCTATTCGCGATCAGTTGGTGTCGGTGTTTCCGCCCACTGTGGGGCAAACCGTGGTGGGGTTTGGTTTTGCTGTGCCGCTGTTGCGGCCCTATTTGCAGGATGCGGCGCGGGTGATTGGCTTGATGCCGGGGCCACAAGGGGTGATGGCCTGGCCTGCCGGGATGGCGAATGTTTCCGTGCTTTGTGAAGAGACGCTGTGGCCAATTGCCACCGGGTCGGTGGACCGGCTGGTGATCATGCACGGGTTGGAGACCTCGGACAATCCCGGCGCGGTGCTGGAAGAGGCGCTGCGGGTGCTGGCTCCGGGGGGGCGGGTGTTGTTTGTGGTGCCCAATCGTGCCGGGCTTTGGGCGCGGCGCGATGTGACGCCTTTTGGCTTTGGGCGGCCCTATAGTGGCGGGCAGCTTGAGGCGCAGATCAAGGGCTATGGCTTTACCCCCGAGCGCAGCATGACCTCGCTGTTCGCGCCGCCATCAGAGGCGCGGTTCTGGCTGAAAACCTCGAACTACTGGGAGGGGTTCGGGCGGGCCTTGCCTTGGTTGGCGGGCGGTGTGCTGATGGTCGAGGCCACCAAGCAGGTTTATGCCCCCACGCGCGGCGGATTGGGCGCCAAGGTGCGCCGCCCGCTGCGGGTGTTGGAGGGCGTGGGGGCGGCGCTGCCCTCGGCGCGCGAATGAAGCGGGGGGGAGATTCGCCTTGGATGGCGGGATTGTTTCCAACCCGGTTTCAATCAAATCGGCAGGGCTTTGAGCCCGTCATTCAACGGTTTCCGGCCCATATCTTTGACCGCTGCGGCCAAAGGCGCTATGTGTCGCACACGATCGCGTGAAAATTCCACGGCCTACCCGGTTGCGGGGTGGCTTTTTCCCTGCTAGAGACGCCCGAAATCGAAAGACGCATGCCCCCTTGGATGCGCCGCAAATGGGTTGTGCCCATAGGCGGTTACCGGGCGGGGCCTAGACCGCGGAAGGGATGACGTGTCCGAATCAGCCTCGATGTCCTTGAGCATTGCCTCGCGCTACGCGCAGGCGCTGTTCGAGATAGCCAAAGACGACAAAACCCTGAAGGCGCTTGAGGCCGATGCCGAAGCGCTGGGCGCGGCGCTTGCGGCCAGCCCAGAGCTTGCTGCAATGATCGCATCGCCGGTGATCGGGCGCGATGAGCAGGCGGCAGCGATGGCCGCTGTTGCCAAGCAGATGGGCGTGTCCGCGATGACCGCGAACACCCTGGCGCTGATGGCCAGCAAGCGGCGCTTGTTTGTGCTGCCGCAACTGGTGGCCAACCTCAAAGCGCGGATCGCCGAGGAAAAAGGCGAGATGACGGCAGAGGTGGCCTCGGCCACAAAGCTGTCGGCGGCTCAGGCCAAGAAACTTGCGGCCGTGCTGAAAGCCAGCGTTGGCAAAGAGATTATTTTGAACACCACCGTTGATGAATCACTCATCGGCGGCCTTGTCGTGAAACTTGGGTCGGTCATGATCGACACTTCGGTGAAATCCAAGCTGGCGGCGCTCCAGAATGCAATGAAAGAGGTTGGGTGATGGGTATCCAAGCGGCGGAGATTTCTGCGATCCTTAAGGACCAGATCAAGAATTTTGGGAAAGATGCAGAAGTGGCCGAAGTGGGCCGGGTTCTGTCGGTGGGCGACGGGATCGCCCGCGTTCACGGGCTGGACAATGTTCAGGCCGGTGAGATGGTGGAATTCCCCGGCGGTATCCGCGGGATGGCCTTGAACCTTGAAGTTGATAACGTCGGTATCGTTATTTTCGGCTCGGACCAGGACATCAAAGAAGGCGACGTGGTCAAGCGCACCAAGTCCATCGTGGACGTGCCTGCGGGCAACGCTCTGCTCGGCCGCGTGGTCGATGGCCTTGGCAACCCGATTGACGGCAAGGGCCCGATCAAGGCAACCGAGCGTCGCGTGGCCGACCAGAAGGCCCCTGGCATCATCCCGCGCAAATCGGTGCATGAGCCGATGGCAACCGGCCTTAAGGCTGTGGACGCGATGATCCCGGTTGGCCGTGGCCAGCGAGAGTTGATCATCGGTGACCGTCAGACCGGCAAAACCGCCGTGGCCCTCGACACCATTCTGAACCAGAAGTCGTATAATCTGGCTGCTGGGGATGACGAGTCGAAGAAGCTTTACTGCATCTATGTTGCTATCGGGCAAAAGCGCTCGACCGTGGCGCAGTTGGTGAAAAAGCTGGAAGAGACCGGCGCGATTGACTACACCATCGTGGTGGCAGCAACCGCCTCTGACCCCGCCCCGATGCAGTTTCTGGCCCCCTATGCCGCAACCGCAATGGCTGAATTCTTCCGCGACAATGGCCGCCATGCGCTGATCGTTTATGATGATTTGTCCAAGCAGGCCGTGGCTTACCGTCAGATGTCGCTCTTGCTGCGCCGTCCGCCGGGCCGTGAAGCCTATCCGGGCGACGTGTTCTATCTGCACTCTCGTCTGCTGGAGCGTTCGTCGAAACTGAACGAAGATTTCGGTTCGGGTTCCTTGACCGCTTTGCCGATCATTGAAACCCAAGGCGGCGACGTGTCGGCGTTTATTCCGACCAACGTGATCTCGATCACTGACGGGCAGATCTTCCTTGAGACCGAATTGTTCTATCAAGGCGTGCGTCCGGCTGTGAACACCGGCCTGTCGGTGTCGCGGGTGGGTTCGTCTGCCCAAACCAATGCAATGAAATCGGTGGCTGGCAAGGTCAAGCTGGAGCTGGCGCAATACCGCGAGATGGCGGCTTTTGCGCAGTTTGGTTCCGATCTTGATGCCTCGACCCAACAGCTTTTGAACCGTGGCGCGCGTTTGACCGAGTTGATGAAGCAGGCGCAGTATTCGCCGCTGACCAATGCCGAGATTGTCTGCGTGATTTTCGCGGGCACCAACGGCTATCTCGACAAGATCGCGGTGAAGGATGTGGGCCGCTACGAGGCCGATTTGCTTCGCCACATGCGCACCAATGGCAAAGCCGTGCTGGAAGATATCACCAAGAACGACCGCAAGGTTGCGGGCGATCTGGAGAAATCCATCCGCGCCCAGATTGATGCATTCGCGAAAGACTTCGCCTAAGGGCGGGGCAGGGGAGATAATCTATGCCCAGCCTTAAGGACTTAAAAAACCGCATTGGCAGCGTAAAGAACACGCGCAAGATCACCAAGGCGATGCAGATGGTCGCGGCGGCAAAACTGCGCCGCGCCCAGGATGCTGCTGTCGCCGCCCGGCCCTATGCCGAGCGGATGACGGCGGTGATGGCTGGCCTTGCCGCTGGTGTTGGCCAGTCGGCGTCAGCGCCGGTCCTGTTGCGCGGCACTGGCAAGGATCAAGTGCAATTGCTGGTGGTGATGACCGGCGAGCGCGGGCTTTGCGGTGGTTTCAACTCGTCGATCGTGCGGCTGGCCCGCGCCAAGGCGAATGAGCTGCTGGCGCAGGGAAAAACGCTGCAAATTCTGACCGTTGGCAAAAAAGGCCGCGAGCAGCTCAAGCGCGATTTCTCGGCCTATTTCGTCGGTCACGTCGATCTGTCGGAAGTAAAGCGCGTTGCCTATACCAATGCGCAAAGCATCGCCCGCGACGTATTGGCCCGCTTTGAGGCGGGTGAATGCGATGTGGTGACGATTTTCTTCAACCGCTTTGAATCGGTGATTTCACAGGTGCCGACGATGCAGCAGGTGATCCCTGCGGTGTTTGACGCCGTGGATGCAGCCCCGGCGCTTTACGATTATGAGCCAAGCGAAGAGGCGATCCTTGCCGATTTGCTGCCGCGCGCAGTGGCCACCCAAGTGTTCACGGCGCTGTTGGAAAATGGCGCGTCCGAGCAGGGTGCCCGCACCAGTGCGATGGACAACGCCACCCGCAACGCGGGCGACATGATCAACAAGCTGACGATCCAATACAACCGCTCGCGGCAAGCCGCGATCACCAAAGAGCTTATCGAAATCATTTCGGGCGCTGAGGCGCTCTGAGGAACCGGAGAAACGACATGGCAAAAGCACCGAAAGCAGCTGCCGCGGCAGGCGCAGGCAAGGTCACCCAGGTGATCGGCGCGGTCGTGGACGTGCAGTTCACAGGCGAGCTTCCCGCGATCTTGAACGCGCTGGAAACCACCAACAACGGCAAACGACTGGTTCTGGAAGTGGCCCAGCACCTTGGCGAAGGCACCGTGCGCACCATCGCCATGGACGGGACCGAAGGTCTGGTTCGGGGCGCGGTTGTGGCCGACCTTGGCGGTCCGATCTCGGTTCCGGTGGGCGATGCCACGCTGGGCCGTATTCTGAATGTGATCGGCGAGCCGGTTGACGAAAAAGGCCCGGTTGTGGCGACCGAGCACCGCTCGATTCACCGCGCAGCCCCGACCTTTGCCGAGCAGGCGACCTCGTCCGAAGTGCTGGTGACCGGCATCAAGGTGATCGACCTGTTGGCCCCTTATGCCAAGGGCGGCAAAATCGGCCTTTTCGGCGGCGCTGGCGTGGGCAAGACGGTTTTGATCATGGAATTGATCAACAACATCGCCAAGGTTCACTCGGGCTTTTCGGTGTTTGCGGGCGTGGGTGAGCGCACCCGTGAAGGCAACGACCTTTACCACGAGATGATCGAATCCGGGGTTATCAACCTCGAAGACATGACGAAATCGAAAGTGGCGCTGGTTTATGGCCAGATGAACGAACCACCGGGCGCACGTATGCGTGTGGCGCTGACCGGGTTGACCTTGGCCGAGCAGTTCCGCGACCAGTCCGGCACCGACGTTTTGTTCTTTGTGGACAACATCTTCCGCTTTACCCAAGCCGGTTCCGAAGTGTCGGCTCTGCTGGGCCGTATCCCTTCGGCCGTGGGCTATCAGCCGACGCTGGCCACCGATATGGGCGCGCTGCAAGAGCGGATCACCTCGACCAAAGCAGGCTCGATCACCTCGGTTCAGGCGATCTATGTGCCTGCCGATGACTTGACCGACCCAGCGCCTGCAACCTCGTTTGCGCACTTGGACGCAACCACCAACCTGAGCCGCGCGATTTCGGAACTGGGGATCTATCCCGCCGTTGACCCGCTCGACTCCACCTCGCGTCTGATGGACCCGCTGGTTGTTGGCCAAGAGCATTACGATGTGGCCCGTTCGGTTCAGGGCATCTTGCAGCGCTACAAGTCGTTGCAAGACATCATCGCGATCCTTGGCATGGACGAATTGTCGGAAGAAGATAAGCTGACGGTGGCGCGCGCACGGAAAATCCAGCGCTTCCTGTCGCAACCCTTCGACGTGGCAAAGGTGTTCACCGGCTCGGACGGCGTTCAGGTGCCGCTGGAGAAAACCATTTCGTCGTTCAAGGCGGTTGTGGCCGGTGAATATGATCACCTGCCAGAAGCGGCCTTCTACATGGTCGGCGACATTGAAGAAGTGAAAGCCAAAGCCCAGCGGCTCGCCGCGGCTGCGGCCTAAGGGGGCGATATGGCTGGAACGCTGCAATTCGATCTGGTTTCACCCGAGCGGCGGCTGGCCTCGCTGGCGGCTTCCGAGGTGAACATTCCGGGCGCCGATGGTGACATGACGGCGATGGAGGGGCATGCCCCCACCATCACCACCCTGCGCGCAGGCATCTTGCGGGCACATGGGGCCGATGGCGTGAAATCTTATGTGGTGACCGGCGGTTTCGCCGAGATCACCGCCACCGGCGTTTCGGTTCTGGCCGAGCGCGCGGTGCCCTTGGAAGAAGTCACGCCCGCGATTTTGGATGCGATGATCGCCGATGCCTCCGAGGCGACGGCGGTGGCGCTGGACAAGGACGCCGCCGACAAGGCGATGGCCGATCTTCTGGCGATGCGCACGGCTGCGGGGCACTGATTTCATCCCCCAGATTGCAAGGGCCCTGCTTTGGCGGGGCCTTTTGTTTTTTCGACCTTTTATTGCCTGAATTGGCCGCTAGTCTAAGCTGAACCATAGGGAATCGAATGAAGCGTCTTGCGTCAGGCACCGTCGGCATTGAACAGGGCAACCGCGTCCTGTTTTCGGATTTCGCCGATGGTGGCGTGATGTGGACCGGGCAGGGCGACCGCGAAAGCCGCCACATCATCCGCTTCAAGGAACCCTTCGCCGAGGCACCTTCGGTGATGGTGTCGATCTCGATGTGGGACACCGATCACAAACACAACGCGCGCGCCGAAATCGCCGCCGAAGAGGTGACCGAGACCGGATTTCATCTGGTCTTCCGCACCTGGGGCGATACCCGCGTGGCACGGGTCCGCGCCGATTGGATGGCAGTGGGGCCGTTGCGCGGCGAGGATGATTGGGACGTCGCTTAGGCGGCGATTTCATCTTGGCCTAAATACTCCCGCCGGAGGCTCCGCTCAGGGCCGCTGATACATGCCTTCGTAGATCGGGACCAGCGTATCGGTCTCGAACAAGGATGACACCGAGGTGCCGTTCCAGATGTTCAGGATCGCTTGGGCGAACATCGGGGCGGTGGGAACGATACGGATGTTCTTGCAGGCGCGCACCGCCTCGGTCGGCTCGATGGAATCGGTAATCACCAGCGATTTCATCACGGAATTCTGCACCCGCTCCACCGCCGGGCCGGACAGAACGCCATGGGTGATATAGGCGTGGACCTCGGTGGCGCCGTTTTGCAGCAGCACTTCGGCGGCCTTGCACAGCGTGCCTGCTGTGTCGCAGATGTCATCGACGATGATGCACTTCTTGCCTTCAACCGAGCCGATCACGATCATCTCGGCGATCTCACCGGCTTTTTCGCGGCGTTTGTCGACGATGGCCAGCGGGGCATTGATGCGCTTGGCCAATTCGCGCGCACGGGCAACGCCGCCGACGTCTGGAGAAATGATCATCAGATCCTCCATCTGGCCTTTGAAGTGATGCTCAATATCAAGGGCAAAGACCGGAGAGGCGTAAAGGTTGTCGACCGGGATATCGAAGAATCCCTGAATCTGGGCGGCGTGCAGATCGAGGGTCAAGACACGGTCGATCCCGGCCTCGGTGATCATATTGGCGACCAGTTTGGCGGTGATTGGCGTGCGGGCCTTGGCGCGGCGGTCTTGGCGGGCATAGCCGAAATAGGGGATCACGGCGGTGATGCGGGTGGCCGATGAGCGGCGCAGCGCATCGGCCATGATCAATAGTTCCATCAAATTGTCGTTGGCCGGGTTCGAGGTGGGCTGGATGATATACATATCCTCGCCGCGCACATTCTCGTAAACCTCGACGAAAATTTCCTGATCGTTAAAGCGTTCCACCCGCGCATCGACCAGATTGACGGCGATCCCCCGGTGCATCGACATGCGGCGCGAGATGGATTTCGCCAGCGTCATGTTGGCATTGCCGGAGATCAGCTTTGGCTCGGTATTGGCGGGCATGGTCACGTCCTTGGGAAGAGGATGGTGGAGGAGGGATTTGGTGGAATCGGAGCGTTGACACCGCTTATCACCCGGTTAGGGTCTGCGCAAACCACCTTGCTGCATCGCCGCGCGATCTGCCGCAGAATGAAGGAAAATCCGTGACGTTTTTTGTGAATTCGGGGGCGGCGTGACCGTTTTGGATGTGGCTGGTCTGCCGTCGCGGCATTGGAACCGCGGCGGCGAGCGCCCGGTATTGGCGCTGCATTGCTCGCTTGCACATGCGGGGGCCTGGTCGGGGTTGGCCGAGGCTTTGGGCGGGGTGACGGTGACGGCGCTGGATGCGCCGGGGCATGGGCGGCAGGCGGATTGGGACGGTCTCAGCGATCTGCACGGGCAGGCCACGCGTGAGGCGGTGGCACTGGCAGAGGCTTTGGGCGGCGGGGAGGCGATTGATTTCATTGGCCATTCCTTTGGCGGCACGGTCGCCTTGCGGATTGCGTTGGAGCGGCCGGAACTGGTGCGCAGCCTGACCCTGTGCGAGCCGGTGATCTTTGCCGCCGCGCGCGATGCAGGCCACCCGGCCTTTGCGGCGTTTCAGGCGCAGCATCTGGAGATGGCGCGGATGGTGGCGGCGGGGCAGTGGCGCGAGGCGACGGCGTTTTTCCACGGGATTTGGGGCAATGGCGTGGCGTTTGCCGATCTGCCCGAGCGGGCGCAGCATTACATGGAGGTGCGGATCGGGCAGATTGTGGCGATGAATCCGGTGCTTCTGGGCGATACGGCGGGGCTCTTGCGCTATATGGGTTTGGAGGCGGTGGGCGTGCCGGTGTTGCTGATCGAGGGGGCGGAGTCGCCTGCGGTGATTGACGCCGTTCACAGCGAATTGGCGCGACGTTTGCCGCAAGTGCAGCGGTTAGCGGTGCCGGGGGCTGGGCACATGGTGCCAATCAGCCATGCGGCGGAAATTGCGCCGATGGTGCAGGCGCATCTGCAGCGGAGTTAGCGCAGGGCCGCGATCAGGTTTTTCACGTCGGTTTCCGTTGTGGACCATGAGGCCACAAGGCGCGCGGCTTCGCGGCCTTTTGGCGCGGGGAAGTCGTAGAAGGCAGCCCCTTTGGCAAAGGCGCGGGCGTTGGTGCCCTCGGGCCATTCGGGGAAAAGCATATTGGCTTCAACGGGATGGCGCAGGGTGGCCTCTGGAATGGTGGCGAGTCCTGCCGCAAGCGCTGCGCCCATCGCATTGGCGTGGCGGGCGAGGGTGAGCCACAGATCATCGGTGAGGTAGGCCTGCATCTGGGCGGCGAGGAAGCGGTTTTTCGAGAAAAGATGCCCGGCGCGTTTGCGGCGCAGTTCCAGCTCCCATGCCTTTTCGGGGTTGAAAAGGATGACCGCTTCGACACCAAGACAGCCGTTTTTGGTGCCACCGAAAGAGAGCAGGTCGATGCCCGCCTTCCATGTCATCTCGGCAGGCGTGGCCCCGGTTGCGACCAGTGCATTGGCGAAACGCGCGCCATCAAGGTGGCTGGGGATGTGCTTGGCGCGGGCGAGGGTGGTGAGGGCGGCGATTTGATCGGGGGTGTAGACGGTGCCGGCTTCGGTGACATTGGTGATCGACAGGATCCCGCGCTGAACCCCGTGAACGCCGTTGTCGCCGGTGCGGGACAGGGCTTGCGCAAGTGTTTCGGGCGTCATCTTGCCGTGATCGCCGGGGACCGCGACAACCTTGGCGCCGTTCGAGAAAAACTCGGGCGCGCCGCATTCATCGACGGCGATATGGGCATCGGTGTGGGCGAAGATCGCCGACCACGGCTGGGCATGCAGGGCGAGGGCGAGAGAATTGGCGGCGGTGCCGGTGGGGACAAGGTGAATGGCGGCTTGGGGGGCCTCAAACAGGGCGCGAAGCTGGGCGGTGACCGTGGCCATGATCTCATCGGCGCCATAGCTGCGGGCATATCCGGTGTTGGCGGCCAAGAGGGCGGCCATGATCTCGGGGGCGGCACCAGAGGCGTTGTCAGAGGTGAAAATCATGTGGAATCCTCGATCAGATAATCGTCCCAGTCGTCTTCATCAACGCTGGCCTCGGAGATCGTGCGACCTTGCATCGAGTGGCCGGAGGTGTGCGTGCTTTCGGGATCGCCGGTGATCAGCGGGTGCCAATCGGGCAGGGGATTGCCCTCATGCAGGCGCTTATAGGCGCAGGTGCCGGGCAGCCAATAGGCAACGCGGGCGAGGGTTTTGGGGGTCAGGCGCACACATTCGGGCACATAGCTGAAGCGTTGGGCATAGTTGCCGCAGCGGCAGGTGGCGCCATCGAGCAGGCGGCAGGCGACCGAGGTGTATTCGACCTCGCCGGTGTCCTCATATTCGATCTTGTTCAGGCAGCAGCGGCCGCAGCCGTCGCAAAGCGCCTCCCATTCGGGGGCGGTCATTTTGGCCAGCGGGACGGTTTCCCAGAATTTCGGGCGCATCGGGGGCATGGGGTTACAGCGCGCCAAGGATTTCGCGGGCGTTGACGCAATCGCGCGCCATCTGATCCATCAGCGCGGGCAAGCCATCAAATTTCATCTCGGGGCGCAGATAGTCGATCAACCCGACCGACAGGTGTTGTCCGTAAAGATCGCCATTGAAATCAAAGATATAGCTTTCCAGATTGGGCGTGTTTTGGCCAAACATCGGGCGCACGCCCAAGGAACCGGCCCCCATATAGCTGCCCTTATGCTCGCCCGTCAGCACATCAACCTTGATGGCATAGACGCCGAATTTCGGCAGATGCAGGCCCGCGACTGACATATTGGCGGTGGGATAGCCCAACTCGCGGCCGCGTTTTTCGCCATGGATCACCTCGCCCTCGATGCGGTGCCAATGCCCCAGCATGGCGGCGGCATCGCGGGGCGAACCGGTGGCCAAGGCCTGACGGATCGCCGTTGAGGAAATCTCGCGGTTCCCAAAACTGATCAGATCGGCGACGGTGACGACGAAATTGTAGTAGGGGCCAAGGGTTTGCAGATCCTCGGCGGTGCCCTTGCGGTCTTTGCCAAAGCAGAAATCGGCGCCGACGGTGATGTGTTTGATCCCCAAACCCTCGGACAGGACCTCACGCGCGAAATCTTCGGGGGTGAAGGCGGCCATTTGGGCGTCGAAGGGGAGTTCAAACAACTGCTCGACCCCCAGTTTCGCCAAGCGGTTGGCGCGGGATTCGGCGTTCATCAGCCGAAAAGCGGGGGCAGAGGGCGAGAAATATTCGCGCGGATGCGGCTCGAAGGTGACAATCCCCAAGGGGCCATGCGCGCGGGCAAGATCAATCACCGCTTGATGGCCAAGGTGGACGCCATCAAAATTGCCCATCGCCACCGAAGTGCCGCGCGTGGATGGGTCAAGCCCTTGCCAATGCTTGTTGATCTGCATCTTACCCCGTGAGGGCCTGCGCCCCTAGTCGAACTTGCGGCTGGGCGCCAGAACCAGCGCCTCGCCTTTCAGAACCACGGTATTGCCCACCGCGCAATGGGTTTCAAGGGTAACACGGCGGCGGGCGTGATCAATCGCCGTTACCTTGACCTCGGCGCGCACGGTATCGCCGGGGCGCACGGGGGCCATGAATTTCAAGGATTGTCCAAGATAAACAGAGCCATGGCCGGGAAGCTGTTCGCCAATCACCGCCGAGATCAGGCCAGCGGTGAGCATGCCATGGGCGATGCGGCCCGCGAAAATCGTCTCGCGCGCATAGGTTTCGTCAAGATGGACGGGGTTTTTATCGGTGGACACCTCGGCGAAAAGCTCGATATCGCGGTCGGTGATGGTTTTGGACAGATGGCGAACCATGCCGATTTCAAGGTCTTCGATGCAGATGGTGCCGCGAGGCTGATTGTCAATCATGGCGCGATTCCCTTGATCTTGCCAGTGCAGCGTAGCCGATGCTGCGTTGCGGCGCAATCGGTTGCGCATGAAACATGCGAAAAATATTCCTGTAGGGTAATTTTGTTGCTTTAGCGTAGGTGGCCGATGGCATAGCAGGGCGAGAGCATTTTCGCATCAAGCCAATCGTTCAGCTTGGCGGGGTCTGGCGCGTTGCTGTCGGTGCCGAAAGCCGCGTGATCAATGCCGCCGGTGATGAAAAGGCTGTCCAGCCCCTCGGACATGCCGCCCTGAACATCGGTGGTGATGCCATCGCCGATGCAGAGGATACGGTCGGCGGTGCCCAAGTGGCGGCGGGCCAGATCATAGATCGGCGGATGCGGTTTGCCGAAATAAAGCGCGGTGCCGCCCATTTCCTCATAGGCATGTGCCAGTGCGCCTGCACAGTAAAGCAGCTTGTCAC
>CBDUEF010000030.1:0-15171 GCA_965366095.1 uncultured Cypionkella sp.
TCCGGCAAACCTGGTGTTTTGGGTCTTGGCGTTTCCCCCCACCGCCACCAGACCGGCCATGCGGTGCAGGCTGCTGTCACGCCCCGCCGCCGTGACGCGCAGGGTCAAAGGCCCGGTCAGGTTCACTTCCCCGGCTGAGACCGCCATGCCCTCCCCCGCAAACACCGGCAGGCTTTCCCCTGTCAGCAACGAGCGGTCCACTTCCGACGCCCCCGCCATGATCACCCCATCCACCGGCATCCGCCCACCGGGGCGCACCAGCACCAGATCGCCCGCCAGCACCTCGGAAATCGGGCGCACCACCTCGGCCCCGTCAACCAACACCACCGCGCGCGGCACCTCAAGCGCCGCCAACTCCTCGGCTGCAGACCGCGCCACCGCCCGCGTGCGATGATCAAGATAGCGCCCGGCCAACAGGAAAAACACCAGCATCACGGCGGCATCGAAATAGGCATGTTCCCCCGATTTCCACGTCTCGAACACCGAGATCGAGGTCGCCAGAATCAGCGCCAGCGAGATCGGCACATCCATGCCCAACCGCCCAACCCGCAACGAGGCCCAGGCCGAACGGAAAAACGGCTGGCCCGAAAACATCACCGTCGGGATCGCGATCAGCGCGGAAATCCAGTGGAACATGTCGCGCGTGGTGCCATCCGCCCCCGCCCAAACCGCAATCGACAGCAGCATCACGTTCATCATGGCGAAAAACGCCACACCCAGCCGCATCAACAGCTCACGCCCCTGCCGGTCGGTTTCGGTCGCGCTCAGCAATCCGGGGTCCAGCTCATGCGCCTCATAGCCCACCCCGGCCAGCACCGAGATCAGCCCCTCCGCCGTCACCCCCGCATCCGCATCCACCGACAGCCGCTTCATCGTCAGGTTCACCCGCGCCGAGTTCACGCCCTCAACCGCCTGCACCGCCTGCTCCACCGCCACGATACAGGCCGCGCAATGCGCCGTGGGCAAAGACAGCACCAACCGCACATCCTTCAACGCCGCCATCTCGGCCAAGCGCTGCGCCGAAGGCACCACGGCACAGGCCGGACAGGCCTGCATGCCGCCGCGCTCATACCCATCGAGTGGCTCCGTGATCGACACGTCCTAACCCTTCACAAACATATCCAACCGCTGCCGAAACAGCGTGCCATCCTTGGCCCGCGCCTCGACATGCATCATCCATTTGCCCGGCTGCAGCGCCTCTTTTGCCACATAAACCCCAGCCTCCCGCGTGAATTGCGGATGGATATCCTCACGCGATTCGGTGGTGCGGCCCACCAACACATCCAGCGAGCGTATTTCTGCCGGCAATCCGTCCTTATCGGCAAAGCTAAGCCGCAACTCGCCGTTTTCATAGTCATGGGTCAGCTTCCAGCCCAGCGCCTTTTGCGCCGCCTTGTCGCTATCAAAGGCTTGGCTTGCGACATAGGAATTGTCCACTTCCAACCCCGGAAACGTCGAAACCGCCTTGAACGCCAAGACCAGATTAACCGCGATGATCAGGCCAAACACCCCAACCATAAAGCCAAGAAACTTTGGCCCGGTGATCCCACGGCGAAACAACAGCCAGCCCAAACCACCTAGATAAGCCACGATTCCCCCGACAACCGCGAGGATCACCCCCACAACGGGCATATTCGGGACCAGCTCTGCAAACATCATCTTCCCCTATTTCGCCTTGCCGTTGAACACGGTGTCATGATGCACGCGGTCGGTGCCGGGGGTAAGCTCGGTGCCCTCATCCTCGATCCAGATCCGCAGGTTTGTCCGTTCTGCCGTAGCGCCAGCGGTTCCTGCCGGGGCCACCAGATACAGCTTTTGCGTCTTGGTCTCGTTGGCCGGAACCAACACCCGCAATCCCGGCTCGCCCTCCAAAGTGGCCGTCAGCGGCACATCAGAGGCAATCGAGAAATCAAACCAACGGTCCTCACCATGCTTGTTGCGCAAGCGCATGTCATAAGTGTTGCGGATCGCCCCGTCCGACAAGATCACATATTGCGGATTGCGTACCGGCGTTACGTTCACATCAATCTCGGTGCGCAAGAACAGCGCCACCACCAGCGCAATGCCGATCCCGCTCCACAGCACGGAATACATGACGGTGCGCGGGCGAAACACATGCTGCCAAACCGATTTCGGCGGCTGGCCCACACGTTCGCGAGTCTCGTCGGTCAGCGCCAGATAGCCGATCAGATCGCGCGGCTTGCCGATCTTGTCCATCACATCATTGCAGGCATCAATGCATAGCCCGCAGGTGATACAGGCCATTTGCTGGCCGTCGCGAATATCAATCCCCATCGGGCAGACGTTCACACAAGCCATGCAATCAATGCAATCGCCATTGCCCTCGACGCTGGCCTTGCCACGCGGCTCGCCGCGCCAGTCGCGGTAACCGATGGTCAGGGTGTCCTCATCCACCATCGCCGCCTGAATCCTTGGCCAAGGGCAGGCGTAAATGCAAATCTGCTCGCGCGCGAAACCGCCAAAGAAAAACGTGGTCAGCGTCAGGATCGCCATGGTGACATAGGCAATCGGATGGGCCGTGCCCCGGATCAGATCAACCGCCAAGCTTGGCGCATCGGTGAAGTAAAACACCCAAGCCCCGCCCGTCGCCAAACCAATAAGCAGCCAAACCACCCATTTGATCAGCCGCTTGCGGATTTTCTCGCCATTCCAGGCCTGCCGATACAGCCGCAGCCGCGCATTGCGGTCGCCCTCGATCCAGCGTTCCACCAGAATGAACAAATCGGTCCACACCGTTTGCGGACAAGCATAGCCACACCACACCCGCCCGGCGGCCGAGGTGAACAAGAACAGCCCCAGCCCAGCCATGATCAACAGGCCAGCGATGAAGTAAAACTCATGCGGCCAAATCTCGATCATGAAAAAGAAAAAGCGCCGCCCGGCTATGTCGATCAATACCGCCTGATCGGGCAGGTTCGGGCCACGGTCCCAGCGAATGAACGGGGTGATATAGTAAATCCCCAGTGTCACCGCCATGATCCACCATTTCAGCGTGCGAAACGCACCCTTGACCCGGCGCGGGAAAACCGGCTCGCGGGCGGCGTATAGGCTGGGCGGGGGGGTGTCTGCTTCACTCACGGTCATTGCTTTCCGATATTGCGCCCTTGGCAATCAGGGCCATTTTAGAACGGTCTATCCGACGTCACGCAGGCCCATGCTTTGACCTGCATCAATCTGACATCCGAAATACAGCTTTCCCATGCGGCAAGGCAGCGCGGGGCCGCAATCAAAGCTTGCAAGCCACAAGGCCGGACCCTGAGATCCGGCCTTGTGCGATGGGTTTGGGCACCGCTGCCAGTCTGGAAACGCGCGAATACAAAAAAGCGAACGGTGCCCGCCAAGGCCGGACCTTACGGCCCGCCCCCGGCATCCGGTTTATTCTCCACCACCCAAGGCATGAACATAAACGGCCACGGCACGGATTTCATCCTCGGACAGGCGTTCAGGCACCGTCCAGGACGGCATCACGCCAAACCGCGCATAGGTGACGGTATGGGTGATGGTGTCGCGGTCGCCGCCGTAAAGCCAGACGGCATCGGTCAGGTTGGGCGCACCCTGGGCGCGATCGCCCTTGCCGTCTTCGGCATGGCAGGCGGAACAATTGTCGGCAAACAGCGTGGCCCCGGTTGCAGCCTTGGCCGCATCATGGTCTTGCCCCGAGATTTGCAGCACATATTCAACCACATCTCCAATCTGTTCCGGCTCCAGCAATCCATCGACACCGAATTTCGGCATTTCCGAATAGCGTGCATCCTTGTCGGTGGTGTTGCGGATACCATGGGTGATTGTGGTGTGGATCGCATCCAGATCACCACCCCACAGCCAGTCATTGTCCAACAGGTTGGGATAACCCTTGCCCTGCACACCCGCAGCACCCGAGCCATGGCACTGCGCGCACCAGGTCTTGAACACCGCAGCACCCGCCGCCTGAGCGTATTGGTTAAGCGCCGGATCTTTGGGAATATCCGTCAGATTGGCCGCCACCAGCTTGGCCTTGATCTCGGCATTGGCATCGTCAAACTGCTTGATATCCGCCGCAACATCGGCGCGCGTTGAATAGCCCAGCAACCCCGGCGTTGCCCCATGGATCAAGGGCCAGGCCGGATAGGCGATGGTGTAACCGATGCCCCAGATGATGCACAGATACAGCACCCAGACCCACCAACGCGGCATCGGATTGTCATATTCCTGAATCCCGTCCCAGCTATGGCCGGTAGTCGGAACCTCGCGTTCGGACTTTTTAACTTGCTTGGCGCACATGGTTCACGCCTCCTCGGGTTGCGACCCGGACGCCGCGCGCCCTTGGCGCACCTCGTCCGCAGCGGCGGGTTTCTTGTCATGGCGAAAGATCGAATTTGCCGCTTCATCATGGGCCTTGCGGCTTCCGGGCCGAAAGGCCCAGAAAACCACAATGATAAAGATGAAGAACAGCGCCAGCATCATCCAGCTATCGGCAAATTCGCGCAGCAGGGTGTAAAGCTCCATCCCTGCCCCCTATCGGCTTGCATCAGGCGTAAAGGTCGAGAAATCAACCATCGTGCCCAAAACCTGCAAATAGGCGATCAGCGCATCCATCTCGGTCAGTTGCGGCTGACCGTCAAAATTCGCCACATTCACCTTGCCGCCATAGCGCGATTGCAACCCGGCGCTGTCGGCATTCGGATCGGCCTGCGCCTTGTAATCCTCGACCGCCGCATCCAGCATTTCCGAAGTATAGGGCACGCCCACCATCTGATGCGTCGCCATGATGTCGCGGATATAGCGCCCGTCGATTTCTGCCTCGAGCAAGAAGCTGTACTTCGGCATGATCGATTCCGGCACCACCGATTGCGGATTGGTCAGATGGTCCACATGCCAGCTGTCGGAATAACGCCCGCCCACCCGTGCCAGATCCGGCCCGGTGCGTTTGGAGCCCCATTGGAACGGATGGTCATACATCGACTCCGCCGCCAGCGAGTAATGCCCATAGCGCTCGACCTCGTCGCGCATCGGACGGATCATCTGGCTGTGGCAGACATAGCACCCTTCCCGGATGTATATGTCGCGCCCGGCCAGCTCCAAAGGTGTGTAGGGGCGCATCCCCTCCACCTTTTCGATGGTGTTTTGCAGATAGAACAGCGGCACGATCTCCACCAGACCGCCGATCGACACCACCACGAAACTCAGCGCCAGCAACAGCGTGGCATGGGTTTCAATCGCCTTGTGTTTGTCAAGAATTCCCATTTTCCTGCCCCTTTCTCATTCAGCAGGAACGGCGTTATTCGCGTTGATCGCAGCTTTTGCAGGCTGCGCGCGCACCGTCATCCACAGGTTGTAACACATGATCAGCCCACCAGTCAGGAACATCGTCCCGCCAATACCGCGCACCACGTTCATCGGGAACTTGGCCGCTACCGAGTCTGCAAAGGCGTTCACAAGGAAGCCGTTCGCATCCACTTCGCGCCACATCAGGCCCTCCATGATCCCCGACACCCACATCGAGCTTGCGTAAAGCACGATGCCGATGGTGGCCAACCAGAAGTGCCAGGACACCAGCTTCAGGCTATACAGCCCCGGACGGTTCCACAGGCGTGGCGTCAGGAAATACAGCGCGCCAAAGGTGATCATGCCGTTCCAGCCAAGCGCGCCGGAATGAACGTGACCGATTGTCCAGTCGGTGTAGTGGCTCAGGCTGTTCACCGCCTTGATCGACATCATCGGGCCCTCAAAGGTCGACATGCCGTAAAAGCCGATGGACACCACCATCATCCGAATGATCGGATCGGTGCGCAGCTTGTCCCAGGCGCCCGAAAGCGTCATCAAGCCGTTGATCATGCCACCCCAGGACGGCATCCACAGGATGATCGACATCACCATGCCCAAGGTCGCCGCCCAATCGGGCAAAGCGGTGTAGTGCAGATGGTGCGGGCCAGCCCAGATATACAGGAAAATCAGCGCCCAGAAGTGGATGATCGACAGCTTATAGCTGTAGATCGGCCGCTCGATCTGCTTGGGAACAAAGTAATACATCATCCCAAGGAAGCCGGCGGTCAGGAAGAAGCCCACGGCGTTGTGGCCATACCACCATTGCACCATCGCATCTTGCACGCCCGAGAACAGCGACACCGATTGCGATGAGAAGATCGAGACCGGAATGGCCAGATTGTTCACCACATGCAGCATCGCGATGGTGACGATAAAGGACAGATAGAACCAGTTGGCCACATAGATATGCGGCTCTTTGCGGTTCCATAGCGTGCCAAGAAACACCAGCAGATAGGCCACCCAGACCACGGTGATCCAGATGTCGATATACCAGACGGTTTCGGCATATTCGCGCGATTGCGTGCCGCCCAGAACATAGGTGGTCGCCGCCAGCACGATCATCAACTGCCAGCCCCAGAACACGAACCAGGCCAGATTGCCGCCCCACAGCCGCGTGGCGCAGGTGCGCTGCACGACGTAAAAGCTCGACATGATCAAGGCATTGCCACAAAAGGCGAAAATCACCGCCGAGGTGTGCAAGGGGCGCAGACGCCCAAAGTTCATCGTGCCCATCACATGGTCGATATTCAACCACGGAAAGGCCAGCTGAAACGCGATGGTCACCCCGATCAGAAAGCCCACCACGCCCCAAAAGGCGGTGGCAATCACCCCGGCACGAATCACCCCGTCCATATATTCATCCGCCGGGTGAACCCGAACGTCGCCCACATGGCGCAACTCGTAGACAAAGGCGATCGACGCCGCCAACATCACGATAATCGCACTCGCCATATAGGGCAGATCATGTGCGTAATTAGAGGCAACAGCGGCAAGAACCGCCACCAACCCCAACACAACCAATTTCGTATAATCCCACATTTCGCGTCCCTTCGTCCCAGTGTGATCAGCTTCAAACGTGAATCTGAATCAGTCACACATCTTTTGACTGTCCTGCTTTTCGCAGCCAGTGGCCACTACAGCCTTGATCCATGTCAACAATGTTACAGCACTGGCTTGATCAATATCAATGTAATACCATAATCTCTGTGACAACCTGCCGCGATGAAACTCCGCCAACAGGGGCCGCCAAATGACTTATAAATCCATCCTCACCATTCTCACCAACGCCACCGATGCCATGCTGTCGATCAGCGCCGCAGCAAAGCTGGCGCAATCGCAAGACGCCCATCTTGACGTGCTTGTGCTTGGGGTTGACCGCTCTCAGGTTGGCTATTCCTATATCGGCACCGGGGCGGTGTTGATGCAGGCAGCCCTTGATCGCGCCGAGACCGAAGCCAAAGAGACCGAAGCTGCGGCAAAAACCGCGATTTCGGCGCAATTTCCCTCGCTGCGCTGGTCCTCGGAATCGCTGGTTGTCCAGGTTGGCGCTCTGAATGAAGTGGTGTCGTCGCGTGCCCGCTTTGCCGATCTGGTGGTGCTTCCGCGCCCCTATGGAACCGGTCGCGGCTCTGATTCCGAGGCGGCGTTGGAGGCGGCATTGTTTGAGGGCCGCGCTCCGGTGCTGATCGTGCCTGATGCGGGCCTTGCGCCAAACGGCATCGACGCCAAACGCGTTGTGCTGGCCTGGGATCAAAGCGCCGAGGCGATGCTGGCCGCCCGCCACGCCCTGCCGATTCTGAAAGCGGCAGAAATCGTCGATATCACCATCATCGACCCGCCCAGCCACGGTGCCAACCGCTCGGATCCCGGCGGCTATCTTGCCCAGTATCTGGTCCGCCACGGCGTTCATGCCGAGGTGTCGGTGCTGGCCCGTTCAACACCCAAAGTCGCCGATATCTTGCTCCAGCACATGCGCGACAAGGGGGCCGATCTGTTGGTGATGGGGGCCTATGGCCACTCGCGCCTGCGCGAGGCCATCCTTGGCGGCGCCACCCGCAACATGCTGGAACAGGCCGAAACGCCGGTGCTGATGGCGCATTGAAAATCGCTTGCACGTAATGAAAAACCCCGGCCATTGGCCGGGATTTTTTCGGATCTGCCGACCTTAGCGGTCGTCCTCGTCCTCATCATCGTCATCGCCATGCGGCAGGTTGAAAAAGCTGTCGGCATCCGAGAAATCGGCAGGCTTGGACTCGCGGTCAACCTTGGCAAAGGCCTCCAGCCCGGAGGGCAGCTTTGGCTCGGTCGATGCGCCAAGGCTTTGCTCGGTCGAAACCAGTTTGCGGCGCTCGTCGTCGGTCATCACCGTGCCATCTGCGGCCTTCTTGCGCGCAGCAATCTGCACAACCGCATCCAGCTCGGTCTGTTTGCACAGGCCCAAAGCCACCGGGTCAATCGGCGTGATGTTGTTGATGTTCCAATGCGTCCGCTCCCGGATCGACAGGATGGTCGGCTTGGTCGTGCCAACCAGCTTGCCCACCACGCCATCCGACAGCTCGGGATGGAACTTGACCAGCCACAAAATCGCCGCCGGACGGTCCTGACGCTTGGACAAAGGCGTATAACGCGGCCCCCGGCGCTTTTCCTCGCCAACCGCGGCCGAATAGAACTTCAGCTTCAGCTTGTACAGCGGGTCTTTCTGACCCTTTTCGATCTCGACGGCGTCCAACTGGTTGTTGCCCACCGGATCAAACCCCTTGACCCCGGCGGCCACATCGCCATCTGCAATCCCCTGCACTTCCAGCTCGTGCATCCCGCAAAAATCCGCAACCTGCCTGAAGGTCAGCGTTGTGTTGTCCACCAGCCAGACGGCGGTGGCTTTGGCCATCAATGGTTTCGACATTGGACAATCCTTTCAGCATATCCCACAAAATGGCGGGCCTTTACAAATCTCTCCCGAGCCGGGAAAACGGCTGCGACCGAGGCCGCGACTTCCACGTTTTCAGGAAATTCTGGGTCGATATAGTGCTGTTTTGTGCAAAGGGGAAGTGGAAATGCGTTTTATGGTCGCCTTGATTGGTGCGATTCTTGCGGCCCCGATGGCGCAGGCCGATGGCGAGCCGGCGGGCAAGTTCGATTACTACGTCCTGTCGCTGGGCTGGTCATCGAATTGGTGCGCCCTGGAAGGCGATGCGCGCCACGATCCGCAATGCAATCGGGGGCGCGGCCTGACCTGGACTTTGCACGGGCTTTGGCCACAGTTCGCGCGCGGCTACCCCTCCTATTGCCGCACCGGCCAAGCCGATCCCAACCGCGCCGCCACCGCACAAATGGCCGATATCATGGGCGGCTCGGGCCTTGCGTTTTATGAGTGGAAAAAGCACGGCCGCTGCTCGGGCCTTGCTGCGGCTGATTACTACACCGCCATGCGCAAGGCTTACGCCTCTGTCACCATTCCTGCGTTTTTTGCAAAGGTTTCCAAAGACCTGACCCTGCCCGCCTCGGTGATCGAGGATGCTTTCATCGAGGCCAACCCCAGGCTTTCGCGCGATGCCCTCACCGTCACCTGCAAATCTGGCATGGTGCAAGAGGTTCGCATCTGCCTTGACAAATCGCTCAGCCCCCGCGCCTGCGCCGCCGATTCCGCGCGCGATTGCACTCTGCCCAATGCCGAACTGGACGCCGTTCGATGATGCGCGCGCCGCTGATCCTGCTGATCGCTTCGGCACTCGCCGCAGTTGCCGCCATCTCTCTGCCCGGCTGGTCAGACCTGCTGCTGATCGCCCTGCCCAGCGCTTTTGCCAGCCTTTATCTCTTGGTCAAAGGCTGGCTCTTGGCCCCAGCCAAGCCCAAACCTGCCGAAAGGGCCTGGCCAAGGGCCTCAAGCCAGCCGAGCCGACCCACCAAGGCCAAGACCGAATGGGCAATCATCGACGGCTCGAACGTGATGCACTGGAAGGAAGGCCCGCCCGATCTTGCCACCGTGAGCGAGGTTCTGGCGGCGCTGAAAGCGCGTGGCCTGTCCGCTGGCGTGGTCTTTGATGCCAACGCAGGCTATAAGCTGAAAGGCCGCTATCAGGATGATCCCGAACTTGCGGCCAAGCTGAACCTGCCCGCAAGCCAGGTTCTTGTGGTTCCCAAGGGCACAGTCGCCGATCCCATTATCCTTCAAACTGCCGCCGATCTTGGCGCGCGCATTGTCACCAACGACCGCTATCGCGATTGGGCCACTCAATTTCCCCAGATCGCCACCCCCGGCCATCTGATCAGGGGCGGCTATGCCAATGGCAGGCTTTGGCTCGATCTGGGTTGACAGTGCTTTTGCCGGTCGCAGCGGCGCGAGGCCAAGGGTTTGGCCGGTCACTTTCGGCGAACAAACAGCGCTACTCTTTGGTCTTTTTCGCTTCTGCCGCCGCTTTCAGGCGCGCCAGTAATTCTTCTTTGCTGGCCATGCCTCCACTTGGGCTTTTCTCGGCCCCCAGCCCCTTGACACCCACCCGATGACGAGGGGCCTTCTTGGCGTTCGCCGCAACGCCCGATTTTGAATAATCCATGTCGCATCCTATTGCCTGAGGTTGTTCTTCTCATGCCTGAAACTGCACCGCGCTTCAAGCACCGAGCACTTCTTGCCCCGATAAGACGCCAAAGCGACCGCCGCAGCACTTGCGCGATCCCCCCAAAGCGCGGGCATCGCCGCGTTGCGATCTTACGGTCCGCTAAAATCAATCTTAAATCCAACAGACATTCCTTTGCCCGCCCGCGCCAAAGACAACAGATGTTCAGCTTTCATTAGCCAGAAAACGGTCAGCCTGTCCCAACCCAAGCCGGAGACAGCCCATGCCCATGCCCACCCCGATCCCCGTCGTCATCCTTGCCGGACAGTCGAATGCCGCGAATTCCTCGCTCAGCATCGGGGTCATGCAATCGGTCGCAGATCACGGCGGCCTGATCATCCAACAGGCCGTAGGTGGCGCCCCCCTAAGCGATGCCTTGGATCGCGGCACCGGCGATTGGGCGGCGCCAAATGGCGAGTTATACCTTTCCATGATCGCGCAGGCCGATGCCATGCTAGATCCCAACTCGCCCACCTATATCCCCGGCGCTTATATTGCCGCGGTGGTCTGGGTGCAGGGCGAAGCCGATACCTGGAGCGCGGCAGCATCGAAACTTTACCTTGCCAACCTCACCGCCATGGCCGCTGACCTGACCAAACGCTATGGCCCGCTGGAGTTTGTGATCTCGGGCCTTTCCGACAATGTCGGCGTCATCGACACCCCCGATGGCCGCCGTCTGGCCAATTGGAACACCGTTCAAGCGGCGCAGGTCGCGTTTGATCAAAATGTCGCTCACAGCACCCTGATTGATCCCGATGCGCTGGCTGCGGCCAACAAAGTCCCGGCCTCGGCGATGTTTCGCAGCGATGGGCTGCACTACAGCCCGCGCTTTGGCCCGATCCTTGGTCAGGCCCTTGGCGATGCCGCCTTTGCTCTGCCGCAAACCATGGCCGCACAGGCGCGGGCGGTGGCACCACCCCATCTCAGCTACAAGATCGGCACCTCTGGCAATGACACGTTCAGCTTTTCCAAAGACGGGATCTATCAGGCCTTTGGCGCAACCGGCACCGATTGCGTCAAACTCGGCGCGGGCATGCAACCGGTTGAGGTGATTGGAAGCGGCAAGGATGTGATCCGGGTTTACGGGCATGATCGGCCCGACAGCCTGATGATTGATCTGGTGTCGGTGGAAAAGATTTTCCTGACCAAGGGGGCCGATCACATCACCCTCGACGGGCTTGCCATTCGGATAGCCGCCGGGGCCGGGGATGATGTGATGATCGGCTCGACCGCCGATGATACCGTTTGGCTTGATGCGGGCAATGATCGGTTTGACGGGCGCGGCGGCAATGACATCGCCTATGGCGGTGCGGGCAAAGACAGTTTGGCGGGCGGTGGAGGCGATGACACTCTGGTCGGCGGCTCGGGTGCGGATGTTTTCATCTTCAGGCCCAATGGTGGCAATGACATCATCACCGATTTTCAGGACCGGTCCGACAAGATCGATCTCAGCGGCTATGACATCACCTTTGCCGACCTTGGGCTTACGGCCATTGGCCGCGATGTCCTGATCACCCTGCCCGATGGCGACAGCATCCTGTTGCAGAAAGTCGCCCTAAAGCTGCTTGATCCAGGGGACTTTCTGTTTTAGCCCAAGCCCGCTTGCAAAGCCCGCGCTGCCCGTCAAGATGCGCCTATGGCAAATGGAGTGGGCAGATGCATCCCTATCAAACTGCGGCACCACAGGCCTTTTGGGCCAAAGCCGTGGCCGATCCACAAGGCGAAAATCTGGCGGGCCTGTTCTCTCCCAAATTCCCGCTTGGCCCCGAGGACCGGATTGGCACGGCGGGCTCTTGCTTTGCCCAGCATATTGGCCGCGCCCTGTCGCGCGCAGGCGTGCCGATTGTGATCACCGAAGCCAGCCCGCCGTTTTTGACGCAAGATCAGGCGGCGCAGTTTGGCTTTGGCCTCTATTCCTGCCGCTACGGCAATATCTACACCCCCCGCCAAATGGCCCAGCTTTTGGTCGAGGCGTTGAACCCCTCGCCGCCCCAAGCCCCGATCTGGTGCAAAAACAACCGCTACTATGATGCGATGCGCCCCAATATCGAGCCCGAGGGCCTGGAAACCACCCAAGAGCTGCTTTTGCACCGGGCCGAGCATCTGGCCGCCATCCGCGCGATGCTGGGGCAGATTACCACCTTTGTCTTCACTTTGGGGCTGACCGAAGGCTGGTGCGATCTGGCCACGGGCCGCACGCTGCCGCTGTGTCCCGGCGTGATTGCGGGCGATTACAGCCCCCAGACCACCGCATTCCAGAATTTCCGCTACCCGGAAATTCTTGCCGATCTGGCCGCGATCCGTGATCTTTTGCATCAGGTTAACCCCGCGATCCGGCTGTTGCTGACTGTCTCGCCGGTGCCGCTCACCGCCACGGCTTCGGGCAATCATGTCTTGGCGGCCACCACCCAATCCAAGGCAAGCTTGCGCGCCGCCGCCGGTGATTTCGCCGCTGCCCATGCTGATGTTGATTACTTTCCCTCTTATGAAATCATCACCTCGCCCGCCGCGCGCGGCCAATGGTATGAGCCGAACCTGCGGCAGGTGCGCGCCAGTGGCGTGGCCCGTGTGATGGCGTGTTTTCTGGCGGCCTATGGCCTTGCCGATGCGCCCGAACGCATCGCCCAACCGCAAACCGCCGCCCATGGCGATGGCTCTGCAGAGCTGATCTGCGAAGAACAATTGCTGGACGCCTTTTCAAAATGACCCTGCGCGGCTGCATTCTTGGCAATTCCCACCTTGCTGCCCTACGCTTTGCCTCGGCGCGACCGGGTGCGATCCCGGCCGGATTTGCGCTTGATTTCATCGGCTCGGGTCAGTCGGGCTTGGCCCATACCCGTGTCCAAGGCAACACGCTCTTGCCAACCTCGCCCGAAACGGCGGCCGATTTTCAGCGCTTTGGCGGCGTTTCGGAAATTGATCTTGGCCGCTATGATTTCTTTGTTCTGGTCGGTTTGGGGCTGAATGTCTTTGCCTTGGATGCGCTTTATCGCGGCTTTCGCTGCATCGGAATGCATCATTGGCAGCGCCCCGATCCCACCCGCCCACTGATCAGCCGCGCGCTCATGGCGCAAGTGATGCTGGCCCAGATGCGACAAAGCCTGAATGTCACGCTGGCCGAGCGTATCCGCAGCGGCAGTTCCGCGCCGATCTTTTTGCAATGCCAACCGCGCCCCGGTCTGGTGATGCTGAACATAAAGGGCAAATTTCCGGCCTTTCGGCGCATGCGCCGGCAGGGGGATGATGCCCTGATGGCCGCGATCTTTGAAGCGGCAGCCCGCAACTTGCCCGAAACCTATGTGCCGCAACCGCCCGAAACCATTGCCGACACGCTTTTTACCGCCGATGCGTTTTGTCAGGGCTCGGTGCGGCTGACCGCTGACGTCACCGCACCGGTGGCCCATCCAACGGCCGATTTTTTACATGCCAATGCCGATTACGGCCAGATTGCCCTGCAACGGCTTTGCAGCCTTGCCGCCGCAAAGCTTAACCAATCGTAAAGACACTTTTTTAACCCGTTGAAAGAAAACAATTTCTGAATCGTCGCACAGGTGGCCACCCGGTCAAATCAAGCCTTCGCCCGCGAAAAGCTGTTTAAGATCGGTCTCGGGCCGCGCCCCGAAATGCCCGATCACCTCGCGGGCGGCAAGACAGCCCATCCGCCCGGAAATCTCCAAAGTTCGCCCCTGCGAAAGCCCAAACAGGAATCCCGCCGCGAATTGATCCCCTGCCCCGGTCGCATCAACAGGCACCAGCTTTTTCACCGGAATCACCGCCCGCTCATCGCCCCGGATCACGATCACCTCATCGCCGGACCGCGTGCAAACCACCAACCCCGAATCCGCCGCCGCCAGCTTCAACGCTTGATCGAGATCGGTCTGATACAGGCTCGCCCATTCGTGCTCGTTGCCGATCACATAATCCAGCTCACGCACCAGCCGCCGAAAAGCGTCGCGATGCCGGTCAACGCAAAACGGATCCGACAGCGCAATCCCAGCCCGCCCCCCCGCCGCCTGACACAGCTTTGCCGCCCGCTCAAACGCCTGCATCCCCTTTGGCTTGTCGTAAAGATAGCCCTCAAGGAACAAAATCTCCGCCTGCCCCGCCACATCATCCGCCACATCCTCGGGCCCCAGTTCCGAGGATATGCCCAGATAGGTGTTCATCGACCTCTCGCCATCGGGGGCGACAAAGATCATCGAGCGCGAGGTGGGCAAATCTCCGCCCCGATGCGGCGCATTCACGAAATCGGTCCCGCCCTCGGCCATCGAGGTCGCATAGAACCGGCCCAAGGCATCATCATGCACCCGCCCGATAAACCCGGTGGTCAGCCCCAGATTGCCCAACCCCGCCAGCGTATTCGCAACCGAGCCGCCAGGCGCCTGCACAGGGTTTTTCATCGCAGCATAAAGCAACTCGCCGCGTTCCCGCTCGACCAGCTGCATGATCCCGCGCTCGATCCCCATCGTCTGCAAAAATGAATCATCTGTCTGAGTGAACACATCCACAATCGCATTGCCGATCCCGACGACCTGATACCGCTTCATTCCGACTTTTCCTCAAATTGGCACTCATCGCGGATCGGACAGATCCCGCATTTAGGTTTGCGCGCGACGCAGATATACCGGCCATGCAGAATTAGCCAGTGATGGGCATGAAGTTGAAACTCGGCGGGAACATTGTCCTCAATCGCCCGTTCCACTGCCGCCTCATCGCGCCCGATCGCGATGCC
>CBDUEF010000031.1:0-14565 GCA_965366095.1 uncultured Cypionkella sp.
TATCCAAGGCCGCATCACGGCAACCTTTTGGTCAGCGCCATGCTTTCAAAGCAAGATCTTGAGGATGAGGGCCAAAGGTTGCTTTATGTCGCGGCCACTCGGGCGAAACACAGCCTTGCCATACTTGCGCCGACGGGTCTGCATCCGCGATTGCAAGGCGTCGCGCAATTGCGGTAACCGGCGGCGTCAGCGGGGCCCGGCAATGCGGGATTGCATCGACCGGATTTCTGGCGCCTTGCGGCCTGTGGCTTGCCCTAACCCCAGATGCCCAGCGGTTTCGTGGCAAAACCGGGAAACACTTGGGCAGGATCGGGCAAGCCCATGTGGCCAGCCATGATCTCGGCCAGCACAGTGCGGTAATCGGTGGTGACGGCGAGGTCGGCACCTTCTTCCAGCGCCTCATTCGCAAGTCCGGGCCAAGCTCCCACCATGCGGCCACCTTTGGCCTGAGGGCCCAGAACCATCATCACATTGCCACGCCCATGATCCGTTCCGCCTGCGGTGTTTGACCGCAAACGGCGGCCGAATTCTGACATCACAACCAAAGAAACCTCGGGCTGAAGCGGCCCAATGTCGCGCCAGAACGCCATAAGCGCCGCCGAAAGGAATGCCGTCAGCTCGTTCAACTGTCCGGTTTGATTGACATGGGTGTCCCAGCCACCGACATCGACCGTGGCCACGCGTAGGCCCAGATCGGATTTGATGGCTTGGGCCACTGTCATCAAAGGTGCTGAGAGCGGATTGCCTTCAGGATAGGCGGTTGTGGGGGCGTAGCTTTTCACGGCCTGATCCGCATCGGACCAGAGGCGCGCGCCGATGATATCGGATAGCTGCACAAGACCTGCCATCGGGGCCGCCAGCGGGCCATGGGTGCCAAAACCCGACGCCAAACGCGCCCGAAGCGCCGGGGCAAGGCTGTTACCAGCGGCAATCATCAGATCGCCAAGGGTCTCACCGACGGCCGAAGCTGCGCCCATCAAGCTCGCCGGTTGCGCCGTGCCGACCGCCAGAGCAGGCATCGGGCCTTGATCCTTTTGCAGCGCCAGCCAGCGCCCGATCCAGCCTGTCGGATCACCCGGCGGCAAGGATTTCCCGAACATCCCACGCTCGATCCGGGCTTCGGCGTCGAAATGGCTGCGGGTGGCTTCGGGCAGACCCGAGGCGTGGATCAGCGACAAATCCCCGGCGTCATAAAGATCCGCCAGCGGGCCAAGCCCCTGATGGAAGCGAAAATCGACATCGGCGATCTCTTGGCGGATTGCGCGGCCAGAGCCGTCGCCCTTGCGCGAAACCCGTAAATTCTGCGGGCGGGCCGCAATCAGGTTTGCATCCGAAGCCGGGCAGATAAGGCCAAGCCCGTCTGCACCCCCCCGCAAAAACACCACCACAAGCACCGGGTTTGCCATGTTCAATCCTAACGCAGCATGAATTCGGGAGTAAGGGCGCCAAAGGCGATGGCCTGATTGGCAAGGCTGGCGCGGTCTTCGTCACTGTAGACAGAAACCTGTTCGGTGGGGTCGATGTCAATCGCAGCAATCACCACGTCGACGGATGCGCCGACAAGCGCGGACCAACGGGCGAGAAACGCGCCCACCGTTTCATCGGGGGCGGCGACACGGGAGCGGTCAAGGCTGGCAAGACCAAACCAATCTTCATGTGCATAAAGCGCGAAATCCACCAGCCGGTTCAGGCTGCTTGCGGCTGTCCAGTTGGCGGATTTGTCGGGGTGCCCGGTTGGCGGCCCGTATTCATGCTGACGCCAACCGGCACGGGCAAGCTGCCATTGCTGATTGTTCTCGGTGCCGGTAATTTCAGCCCCGCTTGCCCGATAGAGCGCCACCAGAAATTCGAACGGGCGGCGCAATTTACCGGGGGGCGTGGCGGCAAAGCTGGGATGCGCCACCAATTCACGGATCACCAGCGCGATTTGATCTGGGGAATCGCTGGTGGCAAGAAATGTTTGCGCCAGTGTGTCGACCAAAGCGGGGTCTGGATCGTCGGTGAGAAGTCGGCGCGCCAGTTTGGTGCAGATCAAACGCGCCGTTGCAGGGTGGCTGGCCAAAATGTCCAGCACTTGATTACCATCCGCCATCGGCGCGCGGTTCGGGGGAAATTCAACGGCCAGAAAGCGTTTCTGATAGGGGTCGTGCCAAGACTCGATATAGTGGAAACCTCCGGTCAGGGGTGCGGTTTCCATGTCCGACGTTTCACGGCCATCGCCGACCGACCAGCCGGTAAAGGCGCGGGCCACTTCGTAGACATCAAGATCAAGATAGCCTTGCGCCAAGCCATCAGCGGCACCGGGCACCAGATGCCAGTTGTCGCAAAGATCATTGAAGTAATTGGCGGCACCCAGAGTGTGCAATTCCAGCAGTTCACGCGCGAAGTTCTCATTTGCCGGCGACGCCCGGCTGTCGGCGTTGTTCAGATAGTAGAGCATCGCCGGGGAGCGGGCGACCTGTCCAAGCAGGGTGCGAAAATTGCCAAAGGCGTTTTCGCGCAGCATTGCATCATAATCGGGAAAGAACGCGGCGGTGAATTCGTCTTTTTGCGCGTTGACGTTGAAATGGTCGTGCCAGAATTGGGTGATCAATTCGCGCAGCTGCGCGGGGGCATGGGTGGCGCGGATCAGGGCGGCGGCGATCACCTCATTTGCTGGGCGGTTGCGCTCGGAAAACTCAAACCCGCGCGACCAATCTATGCAATAGAGCCGATCGGCAGGTGCCGACCCAAGGCTGGACAGGGGGCGCAATTCGTCCAAAGCGGACCAGGCATGACCGTTTTCATCGGCCCCCGCCTCATAGGCAATGCGAAGCCGGGCATCCGACAGCCGGGCATCAAGGGCCGGATCTGAGGCGGGTTTGCTCAGTTGATCTTCCAGCCAAGGCAGCGCGCCCAATTGATCAAACCGGCGGCGCTCAGCGACCGAAGCACCAAAGGTGAGCCGGTTCAGCCAAAGATCGGCGGGTGTTGAGGCGGCAAAAGTGACCTTTGGGCTGGCCAGCACGGCCACACTGGCCAGCAAGTGAAGGTGAAACTGGCGACGGGTCAACATGTCAACGCCCTTTCTCAATTAAACCCATGCTACCACCCTCCATTTTTTTGCTCTAGGTTGCGGAAAGGACCGCGCGATTTTTTGCCAGCGCCAATCCGAATTGCTCAACCCCTACGCGATCTACGTTGCGCCAACGGGCCGCAAAGCTGTGCCTTATTCTCTGACATGTAGCGCCAATGCTACAAATGTGGCGAAATTGGGGGGGGAGCATGCAAAATTCGTGGCCCACACAGAGGTAAATGCTTTGAATCGCATCAGAACTTCTGTAGTCTCATTTCCAATCGGCTCTGCAGGGGGCCAATAACGTTCCGGGCAACAAAGCGCGGACTTCGAGGCGGAGTAGTAAAATGGTTTCTGCGATTCAATTCGCGGTTCGCGATCTTGCGGGCGGCGTTCAGCACGGCACAGTTGCCGGGGCAACTCAAGGCAATTTCATTCAAGTTGGGTCGGGCGACTCAGTGTCGCTTAATCTCGCACGGTCAAGTGTGATCGGTTACGAGCAGCAAGGCAAAGACCTGCTGATCAAGCTGGCCGACGGGCAAACGGTTGTGCTGAGCAGCTATTTCAATGAAGCCCCAGGTGACACCAATCATCTTTACCTGTCCTCGGAAGGGCAATTGACCGAAGTGTTGGTGAATGACACCGGCAACGGCGCATTGTTCGCAGATTATGGCCCGGTTCAGGGCTGGGACAAATGGAGCCCGCTGGACGATCTGCGCTTTGCCGATGCGGGCGCGATCGACCCGATGTCGATTGCCTCGAATGAACCAGCCGGGATGGCGCCCTTCGTTCCGGCGTTGCTCGGAGGCTTTGGTGGGGTTGGAACGGCTGCGGCAGTTGCCGGCGGCGCGGCGGTGATCGCGGGTGTGGGTGGTGGAGGGAGCAAACACATTGCCCCGACTGTTGACCCGCAAGCCGTAACAACCGTCACCACAAACACCGTTGATCCGCATCTGGTTGTGTCCGGCACCGGGCAAGCCGGCGAAAAGGTGGTTGTGACCATCGGCGGAAAAACCCAGGAAACCACCATCGGCACAGATGGCAAATGGGCGGTGAATTTTCCCGCAACCGGACTGCCCGCAGACGGCAACCATCACGCGACCGTTGTTGTGACCGATGCCAAAGGTGGTCTGACCAATCTGTCCGGACCGGATTTCGTGTTGGACCTGACGCCCCCGGATGTCAGTGTTACCCATGGCACCAAAAGCACCGGCGACGTTGAGAACCTGCAGGAATACCAGAACGGCGTCAGCATTGATGGAAAGGGTGAGGCCGGAGCCAGTATCAAGGTTCAGATCGGCGATCACACGCATACCACTACGGTTGCCGCAAATGGCACCTGGTCGGTGACGTTCAGCACCAGCGAGATTGCCGCTGGTGAATATGAAATTCCGGTCAAGATCACCGCGACCGATACTTTGGGCAACCAGACCATCAAGACCGAGACCTTGGTGATTGATACGGTTCCCAACCCGATCACTTTCAACGCGGTCACCTCAGACAATCTGGTGAACCTGACGGAATCGCAAACCGGATTGGTCGTCACAGGCACCTCGGCCGCAGGGGCCACGATGACCATCACGCTGCAAGGGGTGACGCAAACCGCGACGGTTGGAGCGGATGGCAAATGGTCGGTGCCCTATCCCGCCGGCACATTGCCGGGTGGGGAGTATGGCGCCTCGTTGACCGCGACCACCACCGATGCGGCAGGCAACGCCTCGACGGCCTCACATAGTTTCCAGGTGGATACGCTGACCAGTGTTGGCTTTACGGGCACGGTTGCGGGCGACAATATCATTAACGCGTCTGAAGCGGCTGGTGGCGTGCAACTGATGGGGACGGCGCAAGCTGGATCAACCGTGAATGTGGCATTTAACGGAACAACGCTTGCGGCGACGGTGGCGGCAAATGGGACCTGGACGGTAACTTTCCCCTCCAGTGCTATTCCCGCAGGCACCTATTCCTCGACCGCAACCGTGACGGCAACCGATGCGGCAGGCAACACCGCCTCGGCCACACGGACCATTGCGATTGACACCCAAACCGCCGTTGCCATCGACGCAACACAAGCGGGTGACAACGCGATCTCGGGAGTTGAGGCACAGGCAGGGGTCACCTTGACCGGCACCGCCGAAGCAGGGGCCACGGTAAAAGTGACCTTCGAAGGCGCCACCCATACAGTGACCGCTGGCAGCAATGGCACATGGTCGTCGAATTTCACCACAGCGGAAATCGGCACCGGCACCCGCAATTCGACAGTGTCGGTGACCTCGACAGATCTGGCGGGCAATACCGCCAGCGACACCCATGCGATCAAGATCGACACCGAGGTGAACCCGTTCACCCGTGTCTCGCTGTCGACCGGCGCTGACAATGTGCTGAACAAGACAGAAGCGGCTTCGGGTCTGACCGTTACTGGTCAGGTTGAGCCAGGCTCTACCGTGACGGTGCATTTCGGCAATGGGCAGGATCGCTCCGCCACGGTTTCGGCGAATGGCATTTGGTCGATCACTATTCCTGCGGGCGATATTCCTGCGGGTGAAAATTCGGTGACCCTGACGGCGGTGGCGCGTGATGCTGTCGGCAACGTCTCTACCCTGACCGAACAAGTGGCGGTTGATACGATTGTGCGCAACTTTGCGATGACCAGCGGCAAGATTGGTGGTGATGGTATCCTGAACGGAGCCGAAGTGACCGCGGGTCTGAACCTGTCGGGCACGGGCGAGCCGGGCTCGACGCTGGTTGTTCACATGGCGAATGGCGCAGAAAAATCCGTGACGATTGGGACCAATGGTTTGTGGAACGTCACTTTCTCCGCAGCCGAGTTGCCGCATGGGGAAGTGAATAGTTCTGTCACCTTCACCGCAACGGACAAGGCTGGCAATACCGCGAGCTTCAGCCAAGACTTCAAGGTTGACACTGTGGCGCCGATGGATCCGCGTATCACCAATGATGCAGGTTCTGACAACTCGATTTCGGGGATTGCGACGCAGGCCACAGCCAATGCCTATGATTTCCATGCCGTTGCCGCTAACGGCGCCACCACCCATCTGACAGTCACCGCACATTTTGACGCGCCCGTTTCGGTGAATGGCTCAAACGTCGCGTCGGAATGGGATTTCTTCTCGAATCCGGTGCCGGATGGCAGCTATCTGGTGATCAGCGATACCGATACGGCGGGCAACCAATCGAGCACACTTTATATCCGCTCGACCACCGGGGAAACCACGGTTGATCTGTCGCGCAGCGGTCTTTCCGAGTTTGATTTCGGAACGATTGACCTGTCGGCCTCGCACTCCACCCTTAGCCTGTCCGAAAGCCAGATCATGGCTTTGACCGGGTCTGACCACTCGATGGCCATCAAGGGCGGAGCGGATGACACGGTGCATCTGGCTGGCGGCACCATCGCAGGCCATGAAACCATCAACGGTGAATCCTATACGCTTTACACTTTGGGCACCAATGGGGCGAACGTTCTGATCGACGACGACATTCACACCACGACGAATATCGTCTGATCGGAGAAGGGTCATGCCCTTGATCAGGAAACCGAAAACCGGTGCTGCACATCTTCGGGTGTTCGGCGCCGGGCTGGGGCTATTGTTGTTGGCCGGATGTCTGGGCCGCAATGAACCCGCCACCAGATCGCAGTTGGACGGCGCAGGTCTTGCGGCGTCCGGCGGTTCTTTCGATGCGAAATCCACGCAAAGCTCGCAGGTGATTGCGCAATTGCAAGCCCGCAAATCGGTGTTGGCGGCCAAAGGCCCCTATGCGCAGGTTGCGGCCTCGGTATTGACGGCAAGCTCTGGATCGGCGGCGGCAGAATTGCGGATTGCGCGGCTGAAGGCCGAGGCGCGGGCAAAGAATTGGTTGCCGCAGATCGGGCCACAGGTCAGCCTGTCCTCACTTGGGGCCTTGGCGGCAGGTTTGTTGGTGGATCAGGCGCTGTTTGACAATGGCCGCCGAAAAGCCGAGCGCGCCTATGCGGCGGCGGATGTCGAAGTGGCGGCAGTTGGGCTGTCGACCGAGATAAATCAGCAGATTTTTCTGGGTCTGAGCTATTACGTCGAGGCCGAGCGCGCCCGCGCGCAGGCGGCAGTTTCGGCCAAAGCGGCGGACCATCTGGCGAAGTTCCAAACGATCATCGCCACCCGAGTAGAGGGCGGCATTTCCGACCGTTCCGAACAAAGTGTGATCGCGCAGAGTGCCGCAGAAATGCAAGCCACTCTGGCGGCGGATCATGAGACCGAAACCAGCGCGATGGCACAACTGGCAGCCCTGGCTGATGGCCATTTGGCCGAGGTGCGCGGCATGGACAGCCTGGCGCTGGCGGCCGACAAGTCCGAGCCGCTCTCGGTGCTGAAGGCGCGCAGTGAAGGCGCGCGCTCGATTGCCGAGGCCAAGATCCAGAAGGCAGGCATGTTGCCGGGAATTGGCGCGGTTGCCGGTTTGGGCGACAGTGGCCTGACAGGCGGGCTTGAGTTGAACTCGGCTGGGATCGGGCCGGGCATGGGGGCCAATATCAAGGCGTTGAATGCAACGGCAGATGTGGTGGATCGCCGGATCGCCGATGCGGCGCAAGAGGCCAACCGCTCGGCTGTGGCACTGGATCGCCAGATTGCCACGCTGAAATCGCGTCAGGCCCAAGGGGCAGAAGTGTTGCGCCAGACCGAGGGCAATCTTTCGCTGTT
Source organism: uncultured Cypionkella sp. (assembly GCA_965366095.1). Lineage (GTDB taxonomy): Bacteria > Pseudomonadota > Alphaproteobacteria > Rhodobacterales > Rhodobacteraceae > CBDUEF01. The sequence continues at coordinate 7,747 of CBDUEF010000031.1, forward strand.
CACCGAGCAGTATAAGGCCGGGCGGCGGTCTTTGCTGGAACTGGTCGGTCAATACGACGCCTATGCGCGGCTAGAGCGGGATCAGGTTTCCATCAGCTATGACGTGGCGCTGCTGGAGTTGCAGAGCGCGCGGGATCGCGGTGTGTTGGTTGATGGGGCAAATCTGTGAATGACAGGGTCGTCTCTTTTGACATGAATGCGGGGCGGGTGCCGGCGGCGGCCCCGATTGCCGCGCGCCCTGCTCCGGCCTCTCGCCCCAGCCGCCCGCGCCACACCAATCGCGCCATGAGCCGGGCGCAAATCGCCTCGGTTTACGCTGGTCTGACCGGGTCTGATCTGTCGGTGGCCGATGTGTTGGAGCATCTGCAACTGGCCGCCGCTTCGGGCAAGATGGGGTTGGACGAGGTGGCGCTTGCGCTGCGGGGCAACGGCATGACGACAGAGGTTGCCGCCGTGGCCCGGCCCAGCGCGAAACACTGGCCCGCGCTGGCCGAAATGACCTCGGGCCAGATCGTGCTGGTTCTGGCCGAAGCCGAAGGGCTGTTGCAGGTTTACGATACCACCTGCGCCGATATGCGCGCCGAGGTGACGGCGACTGAATTTGCGCAGGTTTACGGCGGGCGGATTTTGCGCGCCCGCACCACGATGGCAGAGCTTGAGGCGCGTCATGGTAATAGCGGCAAAGGCGCGCATTGGTTCTGGGGCGAGTTTGCCAAATACCGCCGTCAGATGATCGAGGTGGCCGCCGCCTCGATGGTGGCAAATATCCTTGCGGTGGCGGTGTCGCTGTTTTCGATGCAGGTTTACGACCGCGTGATCCCCTATCAATCCGAGCCGACACTGTGGGTTCTGGCCAGCGGCGCGCTGCTGGCGATCATCCTTGAGGCGGCGCTGAAGCTGGCGCGCTCGGGGTTGATGGATGTGACCGGCAAGCGGATCGAGTTGACGGTGCAAGCGCGGCTGATGGACAAGCTGTTGGGCATGAAAATGGGCGGCGGCCGCAGCCCCAGCCAATTGTTCAGCGCGATGCGGGAATTTGGCTCGGTGCGTGAGTTTTTCACCGCCACCACCATTGGCACTCTGGCCGATTTGCCCTTCATCCTGATTTTCCTGCTGCTGATCGCCTCGATCGGCGGCAATCTGGTGTGGATTCTGGTGATTGCGGGGGTTCTTATGGTGGCCCCCGGATTCCTGTTTCAAAAGAAGATGATCGCCCTGACCGCCGCCACCCAAGGCGCCAGCACCCGTGCAGCAAGGCTGCTGTATGAGGCGGTGTTTGAGGCCGAAACCGTCACCACCACCCGCGGCGAGGACCGGATCAAGCGCATCTGGAGCGAGCTTTCGACGCTATCGGCGGTGAAATCCTCGGACCAGCGGCACCTGACCTCGATCTTGGGTTATTGGGCGCAAGGGGTGCAGCAGGCGGCCTATATCATCGCGGTGATGGCCGGGGCCTATATGGTGTTCGCAGGGCAGTTTTCGGTCGGCACGATCATCGCCGTGGGCATCCTGACGGGCCGCACCTTGGGGCCGCTGGCGGCGCTGTCGTCTACCATGGCGCGCTGGTCGAATGTGAAATCGGCGCTGGATGGGTTGGAGGCGATTGCGACCGCTAAACAGGCCGAAGAGTCTGATCGCCACTATCTGCGCCGCGAAAAGCTGACCGGGGCGTTCGAGTTGCGCCAATTGGAGTTTCGCTATGATCCGAAATCGGCGGCCACGGTGGAAATCGCCGGGCTGTCGATCCCGGCGGGGCAGCATGTGGCAGTCTTGGGGGCCAATGGCTCGGGCAAATCGACGCTGCTGCGGATGCTGGCGGGGATTTATGATCCAACCGCCGGGCGGGTGTTGATCGACGGGGTGGATATGGGCCAAGTGCATCCGCGCGATCTACGTCGGGGCATCGGCTATCTGGGCCAAGAGGTGCGGCTGTTTGCAGGATCATTGCGCGACAATCTGAACATGAGCCAGCTTGAACGCGATGACGAGCGGTTGTTCGAGTCGCTCGATTTCGCGGGCCTTGGTCAGTTCGTGCGCAACCATCCCCGCGGGCTTGACCTTGAGATCAAATAGATGGGCGAAGGCCTGAGCGTGGGGCAGCGTCAAAGCATCGGCTGGGCGCGGATTTGGCTGCAAGATCCGGTGGTTGCGATTCTGGACGAGCCGACAGCGGCACTGGATCAGACGCTGGAGAATACCATCGTCAGCAGGTTGAAAGGCTGGCTTGAGGGGCGCACCGCGATCATTGCCACCCACCGCGTGCCAATCCTGCAACTGACCTCGCGCACAGTGATCTTGCAAAATGGCAAGCTGGCCGTTGATGGTCCGCGCGATGCGGTGCTGGCGCATCTGAACAAGGCCCAAGTTGGCGGGGCAGCGCCATGAGTATTGCTAGTTTCGACGACAGCTTTGAAAAGAAAACCCACGGCCCCAGCCGCACCATCTGGACCATTGCCGCCGCTGCGGTGGCGTTTATCGCCTGGTCGTCAGTTGCTTGGGTTGATGAGATCGTGCGTGCGCCGGGTGAAGTCGTGTCATCCTCGCGCCCTCAGATTATCCAGAACCTTGAGGGCGGAATTCTGGCCGAACTGAACGTGGCCGAGGGCGATATCGTGAAGCCGGGTCAGGTTCTGGGGCGGCTTTACGGCACCCAATACCAATCGCAGGTTGATGAGTTGAACGACGAGATTGCTGCGCTGGAAATCCGACGCATTCGGCTTGAGGCGGAAATTGCCGGGCACAGCGATTTCGATGTGCCGATGGAGCTTTTCGACCGCGTTCCCGATATTGCGGCATCCGAACATGCGCTGTTGGTCGCGCGGAAAACCGAGTTTGACGCGCGGGTTGATGGCGCAACCGAGGTGCAAAAGCAGGCGGCCAAGGAATTGGACCTGTTGCAGAAAATGTATGACAAGGATGTCGCCCCGCTGATCGATGTAACGCGCGCGCGCAAAGCCCTTGGCGATGCCAGCAACCGGCTGAATGAAGCGCTGACCACCACCAAGTTGGAGCGCGCGCAGGATTATTCCAAGACCCAAGGCGAATTGGCGAGCCTGAAGCAAAAGCTGAAACTGTCGTCTGATCAATTGGCGCGCACCGTGTTGGTGGCGCCGATGCGCGGCGTGGTGAACAAGCTGTCGGTAACCACCATCGGCGGGGTTGTGCGTTCGGGCGAAGAGATTTTGCAGATTATCCCCTTGGATGAAGAGTTGTTCATCGAAGGCAAGGTCAAGCCCCGCGATGTGGCCTCGGTTAAGCTGGGGCAGGATGCGACGATCAAACTATCGGCCTATGATTATACCATCTGGGGCAGTCTCAAGGCCAAGGTGACCTTCATTTCCGCTGATACGTTCAAAGACGAACGCTCACGCAACCCCGACGGCGATCCCTATTACAAGGTGACGTTGCGGGTGGAAATGGACAAGCTGACCGCGCGGCAGGCCAAGCTGGAAATCCGCCCAGGCATGCAGGCCGAAGTGGAATTGCAAACCGGCGGCAAGACCATCCTGACTTATTTGACCAAGCCGCTTTATAAATCGTCAGAGGCGCTGCGCGAACGCTGATTGTGGCGAAACTGTGAAATACCCCTAAAATGCAGATGCTTAACCCCACCGTAAGCCTGTTCGCGTAAAACCGGACTTGGGTGTAAAACATTGGGTGTGTGGATGGCTGGGCAATCAAATGTCGCGCCAGTCATCATCAAGCGGAAGAAAATCATACAGGCAGGCGGCCATCACGGTGGGGCGTGGAAAGTGGCCTATGCTGATTTTGTAACGGCCATGATGGCCTTCTTCATGCTGATGTGGCTGCTGAACGCGACAACGGAAAAACAACGCAAGGGAATCGCGGATTATTTCAATCCGACCATTCCGATGAATCGCATTTCAGGTGGCGGCGATGGAGCGTTTGGCGGAGATTCGATCTTTTCCGAGCAGACTCTGGCCAAGAACGGCACCGGGGCGTCAAGTGCGCGACCAACGTCCGACAACAAGGCAAAAGGCGATTCGGGTGAGGCTGCACAAGAGGCCAAAGCCATTGCCGCGATTCAGCAGGCGCTCACCGCGCATGGTGGGGAAAGCATGACAATGGAACGGATGCTGCGCCATGTGGTGACCAAAGTCACCGATGAGGGGTTGGTGATCGAGATTTTCGACACCGCCGAAGAGGCTTTGTTCACCGAAGGCAGCGCCGACCCCTCAGGGACCACCCGCAAACTGGCACATCTGTTGGCTGAGGTGCTGGCGCTGGCCAGCAACCAACTCGCGGTTGAGGGCTATTTGCGCAGCTATCCGATCACCTTGAAAGACAATCCAACGTGGGATCTGTCAGCCCAGCGTGCACAGATGACACGCCAACTGATTGAAGACGCGGGTCTGTCCACCGCGCGGATGTCACGAATCACCGGGCATGCCGATCGAAAACCGCTAACGGCCGATCCCAGTGCAATCCGGAATAACCGGATCGAGATCATCCTTTTGCGCAAGGACCGTTGAATGAATCGATAAAATTTTAGCTGTTAGGCCGATCTTAAGGGCCATGCTGCAAATTGCCCCTATCTGCGGCCAATGCTCCAGAAGGGACCATTTGATGACAATCTCCTCTTCGCTGAACGCGGGAGTGGCGGGCTTGAACGCCAATGCCAACCGACTATCGACGATTGCCGACAACATCGCCAATTCGTCAACCTATGGCTACAAACGCGCGTCTGCGGATTTTCATTCGGTGGTGATCCACGGCAACTCGAAAGTCACCTATTCGGCGGGCGGCGTGCGGGTAACCAATATGCGGCTGATTGATGATCGTGGCCCGCTGATTGCCACCTCAAACCCAACCGATCTGGCTATCGACGGGCGCGGGTTCATCCCGGTAACAACCATCGGTGCGATCAATGGGCAAGATCAATCCTATCCGATTTCGCTTGCCACCACAGGGTCTTTCCGCCCGGATGCGGATGGGGTTTTGCGCACAGAAACCGGGCAGGTGTTGATGGGCTGGCCCGCCAATCCAGATGGCACCATGGGCACCTATCCACGCGATACAATGGCGTCATTGCAGCCGGTGCGGATCAACTCGAACCAATATATCGGCAATCCGACTACGGAAATGAAAGTCGGGGTCAATCTCCCCGCAACCTCGAGTATGGCCGGCGCCAGTGGCGCACCATTTGACCTGACGGTGGAATACTATGGAAATTTGGGCACCTCGGAATCGCTGGATTTCAAGTTCACTCCGATCATCCCGGCGAGTGGGGCATCCAATTCCTGGACAGTGATAATCCGTGACAGCACTTCGGGCGGGGCAATCATCGGCGAATATACGCTGAATTTTGATCCCAGCCAAACCAACGGCGGCACGCTTGCCTCGGTATCCACCCTATCCGGTGGGGCCTACAATCCCGCCGACGGCACCATCGCACTTGCCGTGGGTGGCGGGTCCATCGTACTCAACATCGGCAAACCCGGTGAGCCCAATGGCATGACCCAGCTTTCCGCGACCTTTGCCCCGGTGTCGATCAGCAAGAATGGCTCTCCCGTAGCCAGCCTGACTTCGGTTGAAGTGGACGAGAAGGGCTCGCTTTTTGCAATTTATGATCAAGGCTTCAGCCGCCGCATTTACCAAATTCCGGTGATTGATGTGCCCAATCCGAATGGGCTGATCGCCCTGAACAACCAGACCTATCAGATCTCGCCAAGCTCTGGCCCGTTCTACATGTGGGACGCTGGCGATGGGCCGACGGGGGCGATCATCGGCTTCTCGCGCGAGGAGTCTTCAACCGACGTGGCGGCCGAGTTAACGCAACTTATCCAGACCCAGCGCGCCTATTCGTCGAATGCCAAGGTGATTCAGACCGTGGACGAGATGTTACAAGAAACCACCAACATCAAACGCTAACGGAGGGGTGAATGAGCATTTCTGCAAGTCTTTCCAGCGCACTGTCCGGCCTGACTGCGGCGTCGCGGCGGGCCGAGTTGGTGTCGTCAAATGTTGCCAACGCGATGACCGAGGGCTATGGCCGCCGCGAGTTGGTGGTATCGGCGCGCAGTGTTGGATCCACCGGCCAAGGCGTTCAAGTGGTGGGGGTCACCCGTCAGGCCGATCTTGCGGTGATCAACGATCGCCGCCGCGCGCAAGCGGAGGCAAGCGATCAAGATCAGCGCGCCGGAGCGCTGTTGCGCATTGACGGCAGCCTTGGCGCTCCCGACGACGCCGCGTCCTTGACCGCAGGCGTGGCGGCATTAGAAAGCGCGTTGATTGCAGCCACCGCGCAACCGGCCTCAGAAACCCGCCTATCCCAAGTTGCCGATGCTGCGCGCACGATAGCGGGTAAGTTCGGCACCATCACCACAGATATCCAAGCATCGCGCAGTGAGGCAGACAATCAGATCAAATCCGAGGTTGATCAAGTCAACTCGGCGCTCTCGCGGATTGCAGATCTGAACAGCAAAGTCCGGTCCATCTCGGGCCTCGGGCGGGACACATCTGCCTTGATTGACCAACGCCAACAGCTGATCGACAGCATTGCGGGGATTATACCCTTACGTGAGGTGCCCCGAGATGGTGGGCAACTCGCGCTGATCACTCCTTCAGGTGCCGTGTTGCTGGATGGCTCTGCGGCCAAGCTTGGATTCGCACCGGTGGGGACGGTGGTTGCCGGGATGTCTCGGGCCTCTGGTGCACTTTCCGGTTTGACCCTAAACGGCCATCCGATAGCTACCGAGGGCGACAACAGCCCAATCACTGGCGGCCCAAATTCTGGGCACTTTTCCCGTCGCGCCACGCCAGGCCCCACACGGCTTTAGCCTACGGGGGCCACAGCGC
>CBDUEF010000032.1:0-14207 GCA_965366095.1 uncultured Cypionkella sp.
GCAGCACCACCATATCGAGATAAACATGCGGATTGGCCCAGGTCAGCACCAGACAGGTGCTCAGCACCGCCCGCAAACTCGCCCCCTGCCCGGCCACTGGCCGCAATGCCTCGCCGCCCTTCAGCGCCGCCTGAAACCGCATCGCGCCGTAAACCAGCAAAAACACCACCCCGCCCCAGCGCATCGCCTCACCGATCCAAGGCACCTGCGTTGACATGATGCCAAAGCCCGTCACCCCGGCGGTGATCAACAGCGCATCCGAGACAGCACAGACCAGCACCACCGCCCCCACATGCTCGCGCCGCAAACCTTGGCGTAGCACAAAGGCATTCTGCGCCCCAATCGCCAAAATCAGCGACAAAGACACCAAAAACCCATGCAACGCCGCTTCAAACATCGCGTAACGCCTCCAAAGCCGCCATTGCATCGCCGCGGCGCGCCCATTGCACAAAGATATGGTCGTGGAAATATCCCGCAACCACGTTAGCCGAAATGCCCCGCGCAGCCAGCGCGCCGGCAAAGGCCGCCGTCAAACCCACCGCCTCAAGGTCAGAATGCACCGTCAACGTGATCCGCGCCCAGGGCTGCATCCCCATAAATCCCGCCGCTTCCAACACCGCCAAAGGCGCGATCATCGTCACCCCTTCAGCCTCATGCACCGTCGCGAAAACCGCCATTTCAGGCACCACCGCGCCCTTGGCAAGATGCGCATATCCATAGGGCCCGGCCATCAAAACCGGCTCCATAGCCGACAACAACCGCGCCAGATCCCGCTCGCCCATCCCCATCCCCCAAGCAAAAAGGCCACGGCTCACCGCCCCGGCCTTTCCCCCCCTTCAGCCATTCATCTCGGCCTAAATACTCATCTTCACTCTAACTGCGCCGCAACCTCGTCGGACATGTCAAAATTATGGGTGACGGTCTGCACATCGTCATCCTCTTCCAACATGTCGATCAGGCGCATCAGCTTTTGCGCGGTCTCCAGATCCACCTCGGTCAAGACCTGCGCCTTCCAGATCAGCTTGGTTTCCAAGGACTCGCCCAGCGCCTTTTCCAGCGCATCCGAGACCTCGTTCAACGCCTCGACCGAGCAATAGATCCAATGGCCATCCTCATCGGACTCAACATCATCCGCGCCCGCATCCAAGGCCGCCATCATCACATCATCGGCCGATCCAGCCGAGGCGGGATAGGAAATCTCGCCCAAACGGTCAAAACCGTGGCTGACCGATCCGGTCTGCCCCATATTGCCACCGCATTTGACAAAATAGCTGCGCACAGCCGAGGCGGTGCGGTTCAAATTGTCGGTCATCGCCTCAACCATGATGGCGATGCCGTTGGCGCCGTAACCCTCATAGCGAATTTCGGTGTAATCGGCCCCGTCGCCCATCTGGCTTTTCTTGATGGCGCGGTCGATCACATCCTTGGGCATCGACACCGCCTTGGCGGCCTTCACGGCCAGACGCAAACGCGGGTTCATGTCCACATCCGGCATGCCCATCTTGGCGGCAACGGTGATTTCCTTTGCCAGCTTGGAAAACATCTTCGAGCGCAGCTTGTCCTGCTTGCCCTTGCGATGCTGAATATTCGCCCATTTCGAATGGCCTGCCATGACCCTGCTCCACTGCCTGCTTGGGATGTTGGCGCCCTGTTACACCAGCGCAGGGGCGTCCCGCAACCCCAAGCTAATTCCGGCTGCCGGGCGGCAGGGGCAAGGGCGAGACAAAGCGCACAACCCGGCCCGCACCATCGGTGACCTCAATCACCGCCATCGGCGGCTGCGCGGCCCTTGCGCCCACAGCCCCCAACACCGCTTCGCTCGCCTTGCGCAACGGGTTGGGATTGGCCTCGGGCATCACGCGATAGCTCAGCGCGCAAGGCTGCAAGGTTCCCGCCCCGCCCTCGGCCTTCCAATCGGCCGCACAGGTGCTGCCATCACCCATTCCCACCACCAACCGCTCGGCGGTCAGCCGCGCGGTATCGGGGCGCGGCTCACCGCTCAACGGCGCACAAGCACTGGCCCCCAGTCCCAAAGCCAAAACAATCTTGCGCATCTCGCCTCCCCTTTTTCAAAGATGATACAGCAGCGGCACGGCAATCGTCACCACAATCGCCGAAATGATATTCAGCGGCACGCCAAAGCGCAAAAAGTCGCTAAAGCGATAGCCGCCAGGCCCGTAAACCAGCGTGTTGGTCTGATAGCCAATCGGCGTGGCAAACGAGGCCGAGGCCCCGATCATCACCACCACCACCAAGGGCCGCGGATCAACCCCCAGCGTCTGCGCCAGCGCAATCACCACCGGCGTCACGATCACCGCCACCGCGTTGTTCGACACGATCTCGGTCATGAACGAGGTCATCGCGTAAACCGCAAACACCAGCACATAGGGCGAAAGCCCGGCCATATAGGGCGCAATCCACCCCACCACCATCTCAACCGCGCCCGAGCTTTCCAGCCCCGCGCCCACCCCCAACATGCCAAACAGCATCGCCATCAACTGCCCATCAACCGATTCCATCGCCTCATCGGCATCAATGCAGCGGGTCAACAGCACGATCCCCACACCGACAAAGGCAAGATACTGAATCTGCGCCACATCCAGCGCCGCCAACACCACCACCGCCACCAGCACCGCCACCACAATCGGCGCATGCCGCCGCCGATAGGCGCGCTCCGAAGGCCGCGTCACCTCCACCATCTCCATATCGGTGGCAAGGCGCTGAATATCGGCCATCGCGCCCTCCAACAGCAGCGTGTCGCCCACCTGCACCACCAGATCATCCAACTGCCGCCCGATATTCTGATTCCGGCGATGCACCGCCAGCGGATACACCCCATAGCGCCTGCGCAACCGCATCGACCCCAGCGAGCGCCCCACCATATGGCACCCCGGCGTGATCAAAACCTCAACGGTCGAGGTCTGCACCGACGACAGCTTATCGGCCTGCCGCAAATCCTTGCTGGCCTGAAGCCCCAACAACTCGGCCATCGGCGTGCGCAAAACCACCCGGTCGCCCGCCTCCAACAACACATCCTCCAGATTGCGCCGCAGCGACAAATCTCCGCGCAACACATCAATCACCCGCGCCCCGCCCCGCGTCAACAGATCCACCCCGGTCGGGTTCTGCCCGATCAACCCGGAATCCTCGGGGATCGCCACTTCGGTGAAAAACTTCATTCCCTTGCGATCACTCAACAAAGCGGCCATGGAATCGCGATCCGGCAACAAGCGCTTCGAGAACAGCGCAAGGTAAATCAACCCCGCCACCGCCACCACCAAGCCAATCGGCGTGACCTCGAAAATCCCGAAATGCTCCAGCCCCTTGGCCCGCGCCACCCCATCCACCACCAGATTGGTCGAGGTGCCGATCATGGTGATCGTGCCACCCAAGATTGTCATATAACTTAGCGGGATCAACAGCTTGGACGGCGACAGTGACATCTGTTTCGACAAATGCATGAAGATCGGCAACATCACCACCACCAAAGGCGTGTTGTTGACAAAGGCCGATCCCACCGTAATCCCCAAACCCAACACCGCCAAAGTGGTCTTGGGCCGCGCCTCGATGTTGCGCGCGGCATATTGCGTGACCGACTCCAAAGCCCCGGTCCGCACCAAACCACCGACAATCACAAACATCGCTGCAATCGTCCAGGGCGCGTTGTTCGACAGCACCCCTTGCACCTTGTCCACCGGCAAGATGCCCAGAACCAGCATCGTCATCGCCCCGCCCAGCGCGATCACCTCCACCGTATAGGTCTCGCGCAGGAACATCACAAACATCGCCAACAGGATCAACAACGCAATGGTGGCCTGCGTGGTCTGGCTCAACTCCAACCCTAGCATCGGCGGTATCCTTCAAGTCGGTGCTGCAAATTGAACTGATTGGCCAAGATGATCAAGCCAAGGGCATTGTCGGCGGCAACAGCGGCGCATCGTCGGGCGCAATCGCGGCGCGCTTGCCCGGTTGCACCAGCGAAATCCCCGCCAACATCACCGCCGCCGCCAACCAGACCAGCGGACTGAACCGCTCGCCCAACAAAACCATCGCCCAACACAGGCCCGCAGCGGTCACAACGTATGAGCATTGCGAGGCAAACACCGCCCCCGCCTTCGAGGCCAACCACACAAACCCCGCATAAAGCAACGCATGCAGCACCGATGACAGGATCAACGCGCCCTCGGCCCGCCCCGGCGGCAGCGGCATAGCAAACCAATGCCCCAAGGCCAGCATGATCGGCGCGCACAGGATCAGCCCCATCAGCGAGGCGCCAAACATCGCCTGCACCGCATCCATCCCGTCAAAATTCGCCCGCGCCACATAGGTGCTTTCCAGCGCGTAAAACAGCGGCCCCACCATCGCCAAAGGCAAAAACGCCGCCATCCGCGGATCGGGCAGGCTGGCGCTTGGCAGCGCGATCAAACACACCCCGATCATCCCCAGCGCCAGACCCGCCGCCCTGCGCCGGGAAAACCGCTCGGCCCCCAGCGCCAGCGCAATCGGAAACGCAATCAGCGGCACAACCGAAATCAGGATCGACATGATCCCCGCAGGCAAGCGCGCAATAGAGATGTAGAATGTCGCGTTCGGCACCAAAGTGCCCAAGACCGCAATCACCACATAAAACCGCAACGCCGCCGCATTCAGCGGCAAACGCTTGCCGCGCAGCAGGGTCAGGCCGCCCAACACCACCACGCAAACCAGCAATTGCCAAAAGATCAGGCCAAAGGGCTTGTGCCCGGTCGAGGCGGCAATCTTGCCCAATGGCTGGGTCGATCCCCAGCCAAGGCCCAAAAGCACCAAAAAGCCCGGATAAAGCCAACGCTCCTTCAAGGCCGCCCGTCCTCCAACACGCCACCATTGCGGATCATCCGCACTTTCAAGGCTTTGCCGGTCTTGTCATCGGTTTCGACATAGACCCCCGACAATGTGGCCGGGCCGTTGGCCGGCTCGAACCGCCCGCCCGACATGCCGGTGATAAAGCGGCGCAAGGGCTCCAGCTTTTCCATGCCGATGACTGAATTGTAATCGCCGCACATCCCGGCATCGGTCAGATAGGCGGTGCCCTTGGGCAAAATCTGCGCGTCTGCGGTTGGCACATGGGTATGGGTGCCCACCACCAAACTCGCCTGCCCGTCGCACCAATGGCCCATCGCCATCTTTTCCGAGGTGGCCTCGGCATGCACATCGACAATCGCCGCCTGCACCGCGCCGCCAATCCGGTGGGTTTTCAGCACGGTTTCAATCGCCGAAAACGGATCGTCAAACGGGCGCTTCATGAACACCTGACCAAGGATTTGCGTCACCAACACCTTGCGCCCTTGGGTGGCCTCAAAAATCCGTGCGCCGCGCCCCGGTGCCACTTTGGAAAAATTCAGCGGGCGGATGATGCGCGGCTCGGTTTCGATGAATTGCAGCATGTCCCTTTGATCGAAAGCATGGTCGCCAAGGGTCACGCAATCGGCGCCCGCCTGCAACAACACGCGCGCATGCTCGCCGGTAAGCCCCGCGCCCTGGCTGGCGTTCTCGCCATTGACCACCACGAAATCAAGGCCCCAATCGGCGCGCAACGACGGCAAGCGCTCGGCAATCGCCGAACGCCCCGCCCGCCCCATCACATCGCCCAAAAACAGTAATCTCATGGCGCAATCCCTAGGGCGGGCGATTGCGCGCGGCAAGCACAATCTTATTTCGGCTGGGCCTGAAACTGCGCGCCGTGGCTGTGGCGCATAATCAAGCCCGTGCGACAAGTCTTAAAAATAGGTTAAAGTCTGCGCGTAACCTATTGATATTTCGCAAAAGGCAGGCCTGCCCACCCGTGCGACAGCCTATAAAACCGCCTCAACCCCGCGCCGCAAGCGTGCGACAGTGGCCTCGACATCGGCCAGCTTGTCCAGCCCGAACAGCCCCAGCCGGAAGGTGCGAAACCCCTCGCCCTCGCCCACCTGAAGCGGCACTCCGGCGGCAATTTGCAGGCCCAACTCGCGGAATTTCGAACCGTTCTGAACCGCCGGATCATCGGTATAGCTGACCACAACCCCCGGCGCCTGAAAGCCTTCCGCCGCGACAGATTTGACGCCCCGCTCGGCCAACATCTTGCGAACCGCCTGCCCCAAGGCCCATTGCGCCGCCTTGGCCGCCTCAAACCCCATCGCCTTGGTCTCGATCATCGCATCGCGAAAGCCCACAATCGCATCGGTCGGCATGGTGGCATGATAGGCATGCCCACCGCCCTCATAGGCCGCCATCATCGCCCGCCATTTCTTCAGATCCAGCGCAAAGCTGTTCGACGCGGTCGCGGCCAGCCGTGCCTCGGCCAGCGGGCTGAACATCACCACCCCCGCCGAGGGCGAGGCCGACCAGCCCTTTTGTGGCGCCGAGATCAGCACATCCACCCCCGTCGCCGCCATATCCACCCAGATGCAGCCCGAAGCGATGCAATCGAGCACCATCAGCGCCCCCACCTCATGCGCCGCCGCCGCCATCGCCGCGATATAACCATCCGGCAGAATGATCCCTGATGAGGTTTCCACATGCGGCGCAAACACCGCGTCGGGCTTCACCTCATGGATCTTGGCCACCACCTCTTCAATCGGAGGCGGCGCAAACGGCGCCTGCACCCCATTACCCGAGGCCCGCGCCATCACCACGGTCGTGGCCTGCGCAAAGCCGCCGGCCTCAAAAATCTGGCTCCAGCGAAACGAAAACCAACCATTGCGCACAATCAAAGCATGGCCCTGCCCAAACTGCCGCGCCACCGCTTCCATCGCATAAGTGCCGCCGCCCGGCACCAAAGCCACGGCCGAGCCGTTGTAAACCTCTTTCAACAGCCCCGAGACATCACGCATCACGCCCTGAAACCTGGCCGACATATGATTCAGGCTGCGGTCGGTGAACACCACCGAGAATTCTTCCAAACCATCGGGGTCAATATGGGCATGCGGCAGTTTCATCGGCTGTCCTTTCAGAATCTTTCGCAAGGATAGGCCTTTCCGGCTCGGAAAAACCAGCCCCCATTCATCACACTACCCCAAAGGCCCCGCCCTGCGCTCCTCGGTCAGCAAAACATTGGCCTCCACCTGCCCCACTCCAGGCAGCGTCATAATCCGCCGCCGCAAAACCCGCTCGAAATCGGCAATATCGCGCGCCACCACCCGCAGGCGGTAATCAAACAAGCCCAGCACATGCTGCACCACCTGCACCTCGGGAATGGCCATCACCGCGCGCTCGAAATCCTCAAGACTTACACGCCCGCGCGTGGCCAACTTTACCCCCAGAAACACCGTCACCCCAAAGCCCAACGCCGCCCGATCCGCATCGACATGCGCCCCGGCCAAAATCCCCGCCTCTTCCAACCGCTTCACCCGGCGCCAGGCACTTGGCTGCGACAGGCCCAACCGCCGCGCCAACTCGCCCGCCGAAAGCGCGGCCTCAACCGACAACTCACGCAAAATCGCACGATCGAGATCGTCCAAATCCATCACAACGGCAGCCCTTCGGTTTCCTTGATGGTGGCGATCAACATCAGCGCATCCACTTCGGCGATATGCGGCAAGGCTAGAATTCGCCGCCGGTAAACCTCTTGATACTGCGCCATATCCCGCGCGATCACGTTCAGGCGCACATCGACACGGCCCAAAAAAGTTTCAATCGCAATCACCTCCGGCACCTCGCGCGCCGCAGTGATAAACTCATCAAACGCCCGCGGATTGGTTTTATCCAGCGTAAAGCGCAACGAAACCTCCACCTCATACCCCAAAGCCCGCCAGTTGATCACAGCGCGGGCAGGCGCAATCACCCCTCCCTGCGCCAAGCGTTCAAGCCTGCGCCACAAGGTTGCCTGCGTCACCCCTGCCCGCTCGGCCAAATCGGCGCGCGGCATGGATGGCTCGGCAAGGTAGTGTCGCAGGATACGGCGATCGGTTTCGTCAATCTGCATGATTTTTACGTATGATATCAATCCAACGAATGATCATTTCATCTCGGTCTTAAATACTCATAAAAATGCACGGGAAACAGACCAAAATTCACTATCTTGCCCCCATCACAACAAAGGAGAACGCGATGCGCGTTTATTATGACCGTGACTGCGACATCAACCTGATCAAAGATAAGAAAGTTGCCATCCTCGGCTACGGTTCGCAAGGCCACGCCCATGCGCTGAACCTGCGCGATTCGGGAGCGAAGAACGTGGTGATCGCGCTGCGCGAAGGCTCGCCTTCGGCCAAGAAATGCGAAGCCGAAGGCCTCAAGGTCATGGGCATCGCCGAGGCCGCTGCTTGGGCCGATCTGATCATGTTCACCATGCCTGACGAATTGCAGGCCGCGACCTATAAGAAATATGTCCACGACAATATCCGTGACGGCGCGGCAATTGCTTTTGCGCATGGGTTGAACATCCACTTTGGCCTGATCGAGCCCAAGCCCGGCGTTGACGTCATCATGATGGCGCCCAAGGGCCCCGGCCACACCGTGCGCGGCGAATACACCAAGGGCGGCGGCGTGCCCTGCCTTGTGGCGGTGCATCAGGATGCGACCGGCAAAGCGATGGAGCTGGGCCTGTCCTATTGCTCGGGCATCGGTGGCGGCCGGTCCGGCATCATCGAGACCAACTTCCGTCAGGAATGCGAAACCGATCTGTTCGGCGAGCAGGCCGTGCTCTGCGGTGGTTTGGTCGAGCTGATCCGCATGGGCTTTGAGACGCTGGTCGAGGCCGGATACGAGCCGGAAATGGCCTATTTCGAGTGCCTGCATGAGGTCAAACTGATCGTCGATCTGATCTATGAAGGCGGGATTGCCAACATGGATTATTCGATCTCGAACACCGCTGAATACGGCCAATACGTCTCTGGCCCGCGTATTTTGCCTTATGACGAGACCAAGGCCAGGATGAAAGCCGTTTTGTCCGACATCCAGACCGGCAAATTCGTTCGCGATTTCATGCTGGAAAACGCGGTTGGTCAGCCGACGATCAAGGCTTCGCGTCGCTCGAACGACGAGCATCAGATCGAGCTTGTGGGTAAGAAACTGCGCGACATGATGCCGTGGATCTCCAAAGGCAAGATGGTCGACAAGGCCCGCAACTGAGCGGTCCGCTGAACTCAAGGGCCGGGGGAAACTCCGGCCTTTGTCATTTCACCAGCCGCATCACCATATCCTTGAGCCTGCGCGCACGCACGCCATAGGGCGGAAACAACAGTGGCATCAGGGTGAAGCGATTGCGCAGCACCGGCTTCAGATGGCTGAACGTGTCAAACCCGGCCCTGCCATGCGCCGATCCCATACCCGAATTGCCAATGCCGCCAAAGGGCAAATTGCTGTGGATAAAGGGCATGATCGTCAGATTGACACCGATGGAGCCTGAGGAGGTTTCGCGGCGCACCCTGTCGATCAGCGCGCTATCCTTACTGAACACATAGAGCGTAAGCGGCTTTGGCCCGGCATTGATCGCTGAAATAACCTGATCAAGTTCGGTATAGGCGAGGATCGGCAGCAGCGGGCCAAAGATTTCCTCTGCGGAAATCTGCATATCCGCCGTGGTGCCCGTCAACAGACGTGGGGCCATCAGCTTGCGGGCAGGATCATCGGTTCCCAAGGCCTGCACTTTGGCGCCCTTGGTCAGCGCATCTTCGAGCAACCCGGTCAGGCGGGAAAAATGACGGCTATCGACGATATGGGGCAAATCGGCCGATGCCCCAGCATCCACGCCATATGCCGCCGCAAACCGCGCCTTGATCGCATCCTGCAATGGTTCGATCTGGCTTTCATGCACATAAAGATGATCGGGCGAGACACAGATTTGCCCGGCGTTCAGCCCCTTGGCCCAGACCACCCACTTGGCGGCCTCCTGCAAATCGGCCCCCGGCCCCAGCACGACCGGGCTTTTGCCGCCCAATTCCAGCGTCACCGGAGTCAGGTTCTTGGCGGCAGCGGCCATCACGATCTTGCCAACAGCGGGGCTGCCGGTGAAGAAGACATGATCAAACGGCAGATCGAGCAGGGCGGTCGACACCTCGGGCCCGCCCTCCACTACTGCCACTAGATCAGGCGGGAAAGCCAAGGTCAAAAGCCGGGCGATCAGCGCCGACGTGGCTGGGGTCATCTCGGAGGGCTTGACCACCACCGCATTGCCCGCCGCAATCGCCGAGACCAAAGGCGCGATTGCCAAGGTCACCGGGAAATTCCATGGCGCGATCACCAAGACCACGCCCTTGGGTTCAGGATGCACCGCCGCCGTTGTGCCCAGCATCAAAAGCGTCGGCCAAGCCCGGCGCGGCCGCATCCAGCGGCGCAAGTGACGGTTTGTGTGCGAGATTTCCGACAGAATTGGCAGCAGTTCCACCAGTTCCGCCTCGACCGCAGGCTTGCCCAGATCGGCGGCAACAGCGGCGCAGATATCGGCGCGATGATCCATCAGCACCTTGGCCAGAGATTTGAGCGCCGCACGGCGGGCCTGAAGGCCAAAGGATTTGCGCCTCTCGACACTCCCGGCACTCAGGCGGGTGAAGAGATCGGAAATCCGGGGCTGGGTTTGTGCTGTATCCATGAGGCGAAGATTTGCGCAAGCCTTGGCTTTGTGCAAGTTTGACCATACGTCAGAGGCCGCCCGAATTGCCGGGCATAGGATAGTGCTATGGTTACGAAATGGCAGTGGACCCTTGCGCGACTGCGCCGCAAAATCTGGTTTGCGGTGTCACTCTATGGGCTGCTGGGGGTGGCAACCGCCTTGGTGGCGGTGATGCTGCGCGGATTTGTGCCTGATGCCTGGATGGAACATTTCGGTGCAGACTCGGTTGGCACGATCCTGAACATTTTGGCCTCGTCGATGCTGGCGGTCACAACCTTTTCGCTGTCGATCATGGTGCAAGCATTGGCATCGGCGGCCACGGGGGCCACGCCGCGCGCGACGCAGCTTCTGAAAGATGACCGCACAACGCAGCGGGTTCTGGCCACTTTTGTCGGCGGATTCATCTTTTCGCTGGTCGGGATCATCGGGCTGCAAAGTGGCATTTATCAGCAAAATGGCAGGTTTGTGCTGTTCATCGCCACCATCGCCGTGATCGTGGTCATCGTGGTGAACCTTCTGCGCTGGATCGCGCATCTGACCGATTACGGACGCCTGACCGATACGATTTCTCGGGTTGAAGACGCGGCAGTGGCGGCCCTGACGGATAGAATGGCCAATCCCTATCTGGGCGGTAACCGATTGGACATGACCACCTGCGCCCTGTTCGAGCGCGACGGAGCCACGGTAAGTGCGGGCACAATCGGTTATGTGCAGATGATTGATGCCTCGGCGCTTCAGGACATTGCGCAGCATGCCAAAGTGGAAATTGCGGTGCCCATCCTGCCCGGCAGCCTGGTGCATCGGGCCCAAGAGATCGTGCGCGTCATGCCCGGCAGTGCCGTAAATGACGACCTTGTCAAAAAGATTCGCGGTGCTTTCGCGATCTCCAGCCTTCGCAGCTTTGATCAGGATCCACGTTTCGGGATTCTGGCGATGTCTGAAATTGCCTCGCGGGCCCTATCCCCTTCGATAAACGATCCGGGAACGGCGATTGACATCCTAAGCCGGCAGTTGCGGATTTTGGCGCTTTGGGCAGATGAGCCCAAGACCGAGGTGCGATTTCCACTAATTCATGTGCGCGCGCTCGATTTGGACGATCTGATGATGGATGCCTTTGCCTCGATTGCTCGGGATGGGGCGGCACTGGTCGAAGTGCAAATCCGGTTGCAAAAGACGCTTCTGGCTTTGGCCTTGTCTGAACCCACCCACTTTGCCAAGGCCGCCACGCATCAAGCGCAGCGGGCCATCAGCCTTGCAGAGCAGCATCTGACTTTGCCACAAGATCTGGAAGCGTTGCGCGGGCTGGTGCAGCAGATCGAAGCAATAGCCGACTAGCCCGCCGCCTGCACCGCGCCGACTATTTCAGCCACCACCTCGTGCAACATGGTCTCATCTTCACATTCGGCCATCACCCGGATCAAGGGTTCGGTGCCGGATTTGCGGATCAGGATACGGCCTTTGCCTTCAATCCTAGCCGCGTTCGCCTTGATCACCGCTTGCACTTTTTCAGCCTTTAGGGGCTCGGCCCCAGCGGAAAAGCGCACATTTTGCAAGAGCTGCGGCACAGTTTCGAACTGCCGCACCAAGGTCGAGGCTTTTTTCCCGCTGCGCACCATTGTCGATAGAAATTGCAGACCGGCAATCAGGCCGTCGCCCGTCGTGGCGTAATCCGTCATCACGATATGGCCCGATTGCTCACCGCCAAGGTTCCAGCCGCCACGGCGCATCGCCTCAACGACATAGCGATCGCCGACCGCCGTGCGTTCAAGCCGCAAACCCCGGCCAGCCAGAAACCGCTCAAGCCCCAGATTTGACATCACCGTCGCAACCAAAGCCCCACCGCGCAAACGGCCATCATCCGACCATTGCCCGGCCAACATCGCCATCAGCTGATCACCATCAGCGACCTGCCCGTTTTCGTCCAGAATCATCACCCGATCCGCATCGCCGTCCAGACAGATGCCCAGATCGGCACCGTTCGCGATCACAGCGTCGGCTGCGGTTTGGGTATAGGTCGAGCCACAGCGATCGTTGATGTTGGTGCCGTTCGGGGCAACGCCAACCGTGATCACCTCGGCACCCAACTCCCACAAAACCGCAGGCGCAACGCGATAGGCTGCACCATGGGCGCAGTCGATCACCACCTTAAGCCCATCCAGCCGCAGACCAGCCGGAAAAGTGGTTTTCGCATATTCAACATAGCGACCCTGCGCATCCTCGATCCGCTTGGCGCGGCCAATATTTTCGGATTTTGCCGGATGAATGTCGCCTGCGACCAAATCTTCGATCTCGGCTTCGGCCTGATCAGACAGTTTGAAACCATCGGGGCCAAAGAATTTGATCCCGTTGTCATGGTGCGGATTGTGGCTGGCCGAGATCATCACCCCCAGATCGGCGCGCATCGACCGTGTCAGAAAGCCCACGGCGGGCGTCGGGACCGGGCCAAGAAGCAAGACATTCATGCCCGTGCTTGTCAGCCCAGCGGTCAGCGCGCTTTCCAGCATATAGCCCGAAAGCCGCGTGTCTTTGCCAATCACGACGCGGTGGTCGTTCAACCCATCTCGACGGAAAAACCGCCCGGCAGCCGCGCCCAGACGCAAGGCCATATCGGCCGTCATCGGATAGATATTGGCGCGACCACGCACCCCATCGGTGCCAAAAAGTTTGCGCATCATTCGGACACCCCTTTCGTTGCGGCCTGCCAAAGCGACAAGGCCTGTCGGGTTTCAGCCACATCATGCACCCGGATCATTTGCATCCCCTGCGCCACCCCGGCCAAAGCGACGGCCAAAGAGCCCGGCATGCGACGCGCCGCCTCGGATTCGGCGCTGATGGTGCCGATAAAGCGCTTGCGCGAGGCGCCAAGCAAGACCGGCACCCCCAAATCGTGAAACAACGACAAGCGCGACAGCAAAACAAGGTTATGCGCCAGAGTTTTGCCAAATCCGATCCCCGGATCCACCGCCAGATTGCCAGGTGCGATCCCCGCCGCGATTGCATGGGCAAGCCGGGCCTTCAGGCTATCGTAAACATCCAGCAAGACATCCTCATAAACCGGATCATCTTGCATTGTCGCCGGGGTCTCGGTCGAGTGCATCAGCACCACCGGACAGCCTTGGGCCGCAGCAACGGCCGCCATCTCAGGATCAAAGCGCAATGCTGTGACATCATTCAAGATTTTCGCACCGGCGGCAAACGCCTGTCGCGCCACTTCGGCCTTACGGGTATCTATCGACACAGGGATTTCCAACCCCGCAGAACAAAGTGCCGCAATCACCGGAGCGGTGCGGGCGATTTCTTCGTTAACCGACACCTCAACGGCACCGGGGCGGGTGCTTTCGCCGCCGATGTCCAGAATATCGGCGCTGACAGCCATTTGCCGGGCCTGCATCAGCGCGGCTTCGGGCCTCAGAAAAAGCCCGCCATCAGAAAAGCTGTCAGGCGTTACGTTCAAGATGCCCATGATGTTGGGACGGTTCATCGCAACTCTGCCAAACGCGGGGCGCGGATCGCAAAGCCGGGCGCGCGTGGCATCATCCAGTTGTGCCGCAGGAATAAGCTTTGGCACGGCACCGCGCGCCAGCACCTCAACCTGGTTAAACCAAAGCGGACCACCGGCAAGAGCAAGCGCATCCTC
>CBDUEF010000033.1:0-13786 GCA_965366095.1 uncultured Cypionkella sp.
TCGTGCGCATTAAGGTTGCCTCCGGTGCGTGTTCGCAACCTTGAATCACTCAACGAGTGATTTGGGAGCCCTTAAACGCCAACAGACCCTAATCAGACTGGTCAGACTACATATCAGAGTGAGGGAACTTTTGAGGGCGTGTGGTCAGCGGAAATCAACAGTTTCGCCGATCTTACGAAGTAGGGCGACAAGCTCGACATGAGACGACCAACGGAATTGATCAACTACTTGAATCCACTCGATTTGATACCCAGACGATATCAGGATCTTGGCGTCCCGTGCGAAGCTGATTGGATTGCAGGACACCATGGCGATTACTGGAACGGCGGCGCGGGCCAGTGCCTTGGTTTGCGCTTCGGCCCCTGCACGCGGTGGATCCATTACCACGGCGTCGAATGATTTTAGCTCGTCGGGTTCCAGCGGGCGGCGGAAAAGATCGCGGACTTCGTGCGTCACTCGTTTCAGCCCTTCGGCCATACGCGCGCCTTTGTCCAGCGCTGCGATCATGGCCGCGTCAGCCTCGACTGCGTGAACTTCGGAGCGCTCGGCGAGAGGGAGCGTGAAAGTGCCGCTACCCGAAAACAAATCCGCAATACGGCGGGAGGGACCAACGGCGAGAGCCACTGCGCGCAGCAGGGCGGATTCGCCCTCTGCTGTGGCTTGCAAGAAGGCTCCGGGGGGAGGGGCGACCAAAGCGCGGCCAAAACGCTGCACCGGAGCGGTGCGCAGGGCCACGGTTTCGCCGTTCCATGTGAGCCGGGCGATACTTAGCGCTTCGGCCACGCGGGCAAGATCCAATTGCATAGCGGCATTCAGCGGTTTGCCGTTGGTGACCATGACATCAAGGCCACCAAAGGAGCGGGTGATGGTGAAGTTCACCTCACCCGTGCGGGTGCCGCCAAGTTTCACTAATGCCTCTAGGGCGGGAAAGCTGGCGATCAGATCGGGATGCAAAAGTTTGCAATTCTGCACTGACACCAGTGTATCCGAACCACGGGCGTGGAAGCCCAGCATAGCGCCACCTTTGGTGCGGCGCGCGGCGAGGGTGGCGCGACGGCGTGACTGGGGCGGTGAGGTGAGGATCGGGCGCAAGGACGCGGTCAGCCCCTGCCCGAAAAGCGCACCTTGGACGATGGCCTGTTTCCACTCGGCCACAAAGGAGTCCGAGGCGTGTTGCATGAGGCAGCCTCCACAGGTGCGCGCATGCGGGCAAGGAGGGCGGATGCGGTTTGGGGAAGGCGTGATGATGCGAATATTGGTCAGGGTGTCACCCTGTAAATCGCCCTCGATCTCTTCACCGGGAAGGGTTGCCGGGGCATAAATGGGTCCGGTGGGGCCTTGTGCGATCCCGTCGCCGAGATGGCCGATACGCTCGATTGTGATCTTCATTCAGCTGCCTGTGCCTCTTCATCAACGCCGATAAAACCTCCACTTTGACGGTTCCAATAGCGGGCATAGACGCCGTTCAGCGCCAAAAGCTCGGCATGATTGCCCATCTCGACGATGCGGCCCTCTTCCATCACCATGATCCGGTCCATCGCCGCAATGGTCGAAAGCCTGTGCGCGATGGCCAGCACGGTTTTGCCCTGCATCACGCGGCCCAGAGCCTGTTGAATGCTGGCCTCAACTTCGGAATCCAAAGCGCTTGTGGCTTCGTCTAAAACCAGAATCGGTGCGTCTTTCAGGAATGCGCGGGCCAGAGCAATGCGTTGACGCTGTCCGCCCGACAGCTTTACGCCCCTCTCGCCAAGAAAAGCATCATAGCCTTTGCGGCCACTATGATCGAGCATTTGTGAGATGAACTCGTCGGCTTCAGCGGCCCTGGCCGCGGCGAGAATTTCGACCTCTTCAGCTTCGGGGCGCCCATAGGCTATATTGTCCCTGGCCGAACGGTTGAACATCGCCGTTTCCTGCGTAACCATACCAATCTGACGCCGAAGGCTTTCTTGGGTGACATCGCGTACGTCATGTCCATCTACTAGCACGCGGCCTTCTTCGCAGTCATAGAGACGCAAAAGCAAGGAAACGAGGCTGGATTTGCCAGCGCCCGACGCGCCCACTATCCCAAGTTTCTCTCCAGCGGCGATGGTCAGGTTGATATTGGAAACCCCACCGCGCTTGCGGCCATATGCGAAGGTCACATCCTCAAAACGCACCTCACCCGCGATACGAGGGAGCCCGATTGCGCGGGGTGAATCAGAAAGGGAATGCGGAGCGGCAAGTGTGTTCATGCCATCTTCAACTTCACCTACCGAAGTATAGATTGTCATCAAAGTAAAGCTGACCCAACCTGTCATCTGCGCAATCCGCATTGCGATAGCACCAGAAGTTGCTATTCCGCCGGCAGTGGCGAGGCCCTGTTGCCACAAAAACAGGCTGCCACCGATCAGGATCACTGGAAGGATGCCCGCCAGCGTCATCAGGGCCAGCCGGAACCAAGCGGAAATTACGCCATATTCCAGTGATCGGTCGCGGAAAACCTCCATCGCGCTGATCGCTACGCGGTCCTCGAATGCAGCATGCGCGAAGAGTTTGACCGTCTTGATGTTGGTGATGGTATCGACAACTTGTCCTGTCACCATTGCGCGACTAGAGGCGCGCGCCGCAGAGTTTTCGCGCACCAAGGGGATGAAAAATCTGACGAGAAGCAAATACACGATCAACCAGATGCCCAGCGCCGTACCGATCCGCCAATCGACAGAGAACAGGAAGATTACCGAGGCGACGACCGAAGCCAGCGCGAAACAGATGGTGTTGATGAATTCGGTCGCAACATCAGTCACAGCGCGGGCCGCCTGCATCTGCTTTTGCGCGATGCGCCCGGCGAAATCATTGTCGAAAAAAGTCAGGGATTGGCCCAAGGTCCAGCGGTGCAGGCGCGACAGCACAAGTGGCAGCAAGTTGGGGCCAAGGGTGATGGCAACCGAGGCGGAGGAGATTGCATAGCTGATCGGACGCAGAATAATGTAGAAGCCCACTGCGCCCCAGATTAAATGCGAATGGTCAGCGAAAAAATTGGCCGGATTTCCCTTGACAGCGGCGTCAATCACCCAGCCGAGCACAAGGGCGGAAATCACTTCGGTTACGCCAGCAAGGGATGACAGTGATGCCGAAATCCATAGTTGCAGCCATGTGCCCTTCAGGCTCCACTTAAAGAATGCGCCGAGCTTTTGAGGTGGTGGGGCGTCGGCGGGGCGGAAGGCGTCGATCCATTCACCCATGCGTAAAAGCATGCTCATTCTTCAGCCTCCAACCCGATAAACCCGCCTGATTGCCGCGCCCAAAAGCGGGCATAGAGACCATTCAACACCAGCAATTCGACATGGGTTCCTTGCTCGGCTATTCGGCCATCATCCAGAACAATTATGCGATCCATCGCGGCGATCGTAGAAAGACGATGAGCGATAGCGATCACAGTTTTGCCCTGCATGACACCGAAAAGCGCATCCTGGATCAAGGCCTCTGCCTCGGAATCCAGCGCCGAGGTGGCTTCATCCAAGATCAGGATCGGAGCATCTTTCAAGATCACTCGCGCCAAAGCAACACGCTGCCGCTGGCCGCCGGACAGCTTCACACCACGTTCGCCCACATGGGCGTCATAGCCCTGCCTGCCTTGGGGGTCCTCCAAGGTCAGAATGAAATCATGCGCTTCGGCCTGCCTAGCCGCAGCTATCATCGCTGTATCTCCTGCATCGGGGCGCGCATAAAGGATATTGTCGCGCACCGAGCGGTGCATCAAGCTGCTGTCTTGCTGCACCATTCCGATCATGCGACGCAAAGATTCTTGGGTTACAGCAGAAATATCTTGCCCATCAATCCTGATCTGGCCATTTTCTGGATCGTAAAAGCGCAAAATGAGTTTGACCAAAGTTGATTTCCCGGCCCCCGACCGGCCGACAACTCCAAGCCGCTCGCCGGGCTGGAGAATCAACGAGACGTTTTGTAACCCGCCATATCCGCGCCCATAGTGGTGCGAGACATTGTCAATCTCCAGCAATCCATGTTGCAATGAAAGCGGCTTGGCTGCCGCTGAATCGACCAGCTCAATGGGATGGGTGATGGTTTCCATCCCCTCTTGCACCACGCCCAAAGCTTGCACCAATGAGGTAAAGGCCCACATGATCCAATAAGTCATATTGTTCAACCGAAGCACCAATGCGGTAGCAGCTGCAACGGTGCCGACCGTTGCCGTACCCTGATACCATAGTAAAATCGCCCAGCCGGTGATTGCCACGATCAAAAAGCCGTTCAGGACAGTCAGCGCCAGATCCATCTTGGTGACAATGCGCATTTCCTGCTTGAACGTTTCGCGCGCGTGCTCGATGGCCTCTTTTGCATAGTCAAGTTCGCGGTCATGATGGGCAAAAAGCTTAACTGAATGGATATTTGTATAGGCGTCTACCACACGTCCGGTTACGGCAGACCGCGCATCGCTTGAGGCCTTGGAGGCGGGCCCCGCGCGCCGGATGGTCCACTGCACCAACCACATATAGACCACAAACCAAATCACCAGAGGCACTAAAAGGCGTGGATCGGCATTGGCCAACATCAATCCGGCACCAACGACTGTAACCGAAGCAAAGGCGACGGCATCAAAGGTTTGGAACACCGCGTCCCCAGCTGCCGGAGGGGTTTGCATAATCCGATTGGCAATGCGCCCGGCGAAATCAGATTCGAACCAGCCAACGGGTTGGCGGATCACATGGGCATGGGCGCGCCAGCGGATCATCGTGCCGAAGTTCGGCAAGATGGTGTTGTGCAGCAACGCAACATTTGCAACCAGCAGAATTGGCCGAACGATCAACACGACCAATCCTACAAAAATGACCTCTGTTCCATAGGCCTGCCAAAAACCCACAGGGCCATGAGTAGACAATTGGTCCACCAGTCGCCCAACATACCATATCAGCGCAACATCCATGAACGCGGCAATAACCGACAGCACAGCTGTAATAGAAAAGACCAGACGAAACGGCTGAATATATTCCTTTAAAAACGGCCACAACTTGCGTGGCGGTGCATCAGAGGGTGTGTAAGGGGCGTAAGGGTCGACCAGACCCTCAAAGAATTTGAACATTGAACATCTCGCGTTGCCCTTAGAATATAGCTGCGATTTTCCACAAGGGAAATGGCGGGGACCACTTCAAGCCAGTAGTTGCGCTTTTCCTAGCTGCAAATCAGAGGCAAGCCAGCGCGTTTCGATTTTACGCAACCGTGCCCCCAGTGCTTTTCCGACAAGATCGGGCATAAGGTCTCGGGCGGCTACAGGCAATTCTGCAGCAGCACCTCGCGCAACTTCTTCTTTCCATTGGTAGGGCAAATTTGTCCCGAACATAGCGGAACGAAGCAAAACAACATCAATGGCTTTCGCTTCGCCTATCAACCAGCCCAATGCGGCCGGCGAATGGGGCGAGCCAATTTCATCCAAAAGGCATTTCCGTATGCGGGATTCATCGCGCGAAAGGCGAAGGTTCTGATCGGGGTCAACACCACCAATCGCAACCAGCCTGCGCAACCAATTCAGGGCTGTTCCCTCCTCAAGATGGTGCAGTAGTCCGAGCCATCGCGGATCCGCCCCAGGTAATACGCAGGTCAACACGCCGGCCTGCGCCATACTTGCAACTGCCTGAACCGGATAGACCGCGCCGAGAAGCTTGCGCATCTCTGATCCGATGCGCTCTTTGGAGAGCATCTCCAAACCAGCAAGATTGGCCGCACAGGCCGCCAACCCTTCGGCATTTATCCCCGCCTCGGGATCACCATAAACAGCATAAAAGCGAAAAAACCGAAGGATTCTCAAATAGTCTTCTCTAATTCGTAGATTTGGGTCGCCAACAAATCGAATTCGACGGTTCACTGCGTCATGAAGTCCGCCAATGGGATCAATCACCTTGCCGGAGCGATCCGCATAAAGCGCGTTCATGGTGAAATCCCGGCGCTGGGCGTCCTCCTCAATACTTTTAGTATATCCGACTTTGGCGTGGCGACCATCGGTAACAAGATCGCGCCGAAAAGTCGTTACCTCCAGCGCAGTTTGGGCCGCAAGAATGGTCACTGTGCCGTGGCTTAGTCCGGTCGGAATGACACGGAAACCTATGCTTTCGGCTATGTTCGAAACCATTTCAGGGCTAGCGGATGTTGCGATGTCTATGTCATGAACCGGGCGCTGCATCAGGGCATTACGGACGCAACCGCCAACAAAGAAAGCGACATGGCCATGACGTTCTACAGCCACCAAGAATTGTTGAGCTGCAAGGTCTTCAAGCCATGATCCACCTATCAACATAGATTTACCCGGCACGCGAGGCTATAAAGGATTCGCGCAGTTGCTCCCCAAATATAGTAAGGCCCATAGGGCACGACATAGAATTTACGTAATTGACCGCGCCAAATACGGTGCTCGATAGAGTAATTTTCCAGATTAAGAAGATGTTCAAGCGGAACAGGAAAGACTTCTTCCACTTCCCCAACCTCGGGGCGCGCAATGAAATCGTGCCTGACAAAGCCCAAAATAGGCGTGACCGAGAATCCTGTCACTGTAAGGTGAGTTGCCAGCTGCCCCACAACGGTAACCAGATCACTCGTTAGGCCGATCTCTTCTTGGGATTCGCGCAGGGCCGCAGCCCTTTCATCAGCGTCGGTTGGGTCTAGCTTCCCACCCGGAAATGCAATCTGGCCGGGATGATGTTTCAGGTGAGATGACCTTTTGGTCAGTATAACTTGCAAACCATTGGGCCGCTGCCAAAACGCCACCAAAACAGCAGCGGACCGCATGGGGCCATCTTTCTCGTGCGCCAGCTCTGGATTGAGATCAAAATCTGACGAAGTGGAGCTGGTTAGGGCCGCCCGAGTGATTAGGTCAATGGCCTCACTCCACATCACTCTCCGCCTTTACCCCATCGAATCCCAATGTCTTGGGGTCAAATTCGTAATGCGCACTGCAAAACTGGCAATCGGCGGAGACAATTCCGTTCTCGGTTGTCATCTTCTTTATGTCCTTTTGCGAATAGATCGACATCGCCTGTCGGACTTTGTCGGGGGAACACGAGCAGCCAAAATGTACCGGCTGCGAATTGAACACCCTGGGTTCCTCTTCGTGAAACAGTCTAATTAATAGATCAGTTGGCGTGACGGATGGCCCTATAAGCTCCAACGCCTCGACTGTATCCAGAAGCGCATTTGCACGAGTCCAGTCCTCTTCATCCTCTCCGGCAAGGATATCAGTATGATTGAGCAATCCGCCTTCACCAGAGCCAGACTCGGCCGCGACCGAACCGCCAACAGCAGGCATATGCTGAAGCATTATTCCGCCGGCCCGCCAATGAGTTGCACCGTTGGCTTGCTGGCTTTCGCCAAACGAAAGAGAAAATCGGGTGGGCAGTTGTTCGGATTGTGCAAAATAGGTTTGCGCGCAGTCCGAAAGTGATCGCCCGGCGATAGGGGTAAATCCCTGATAGGGGGTCATCCCCTCGCCTTGATCAATCATTACGGCAAAATACCCTGCGCCAATCTGGCTGAACGCATCGGCATCAAGAGAAAGTCGTTCGGAATCATAGCTGGCATAGGCTCGGATTCGCGCAGGTTCACCATCTTCGCTTGGTCCATAATAGTCAGTGGCAATCAACCTGGCCGGACCATTGCCGCGGATCTGCAAGCTCAATTTCCAACGCAATTTTATGGATTGCCCAATAAGGGCAGTTAAAATTGCCGCCTCGGCTACCAGCTTCTCAATTGGCGCAGGATAGTCGTGTTGCTTAAGAACCTGACCCAGCGCACCATCAAGGCGAGCGACGCGGCCACGAATGGCAGAGTGATCAAGTTGAAATGGCAGAACGGTATCGTCCCAAGCGATTTGCAAAGCTGAAGTCATGGGGTTTCCTATCCGGGCCTGTTTTGGCATACCGCGCCTATATAGTGTCGACATTCAATTGACCAAGAGGGAATGATGATTAAGCGCTATGGAGATGTGGCCCGGCCCAAAACAGTTTATCGTCGACGCCCTGGTGTATATGCGATTCTATTGCGCGATGGCGAGATTTTGACCACATTTCAATCCGAACCGAAAGCCGAATTTCAATTGCCCGGGGGCGGCATTGATCAAGGTGAAAGTCCAATATCCGCACTTCATCGGGAAGTCATGGAGGAAACTGGGTGGCATATCGCCAAACCGTGGCGGTTGGGGGCGTTTCGGCGGTTTACCTTTATGCCGGAATACGATTTTTGGGCGGAAAAGGTCTGCGCGGTCTATTTGGCCCGCCCCGTGCTGAAGATCTCTGGGCCAACAGAGGCAGGGCATCGTGCTGTTTGGATGAACCCCGGTGTCGCTTTGCGGGTTCTGAGCAATGATGGAGATCGTGCGATGTTGCAATTGGCATTGCGGCGTCAGCATTTCCCCAAATAGTCGAACATAAGGCCGGAGACGTCATCTGGAAAATCCGCACCGTCGGTAAACAGGTTCAGTTCCCAAACCAGGGATTCAAGTAACTGTGCGCTGGGAAGGGTGAAGTTGCGCCGTAGCAGATCGACAAGGCCTTCCTCACCAAGCTCCTTTCCGTTCCGATCTGGACATTCAGTTACCCCATCCGAAACCAGAAACAGCCTATCGCCGGATTGAAGCTCAAAAGAAAACTGCTCGTATACAGCATCTTCAATCAAACCAATTGGCAGACCGCCAGAGCCAACCGTTTCAATAGCACCGTTTTTTCGAAGCACAACCGGGTGGGGATGCCCTGCCTGCACCATTTGGCAAGCGCCATCACTTAGATCAATTTCTGCATATACCAAAGTAAAATACTGATCGACACGTAGATCCTCAATCATCATGCGGTTCAAACGCGCTGCCACTATAGCCGGCGGCCATGCCTCCTGAGGGCCAGAGCCCCCCTGACGTAAAGCGATATTTTGATCCGGAGAGCCGCCGGATAATAGCCCGGCCAGACGTGCGGTCATCATCGCCGAGGCAACCCCGTGGCCAGATACGTCAACCGAATACAGCGCCAGCCGGTGTTCGTTGATCAGGAAACTGCCAACCAGATCGCCACCAACATGGCCTGAAGGGCGCAACAACAAAGTTGCCTGACCCGCCCCGTAATTACGCGAGCGATCTCGAACCAGCGTTTGTTGTAGTTTTCGGGCCTCAATCAGATCGCGGTCCAAAGAATCATAGAGTTTTTGCAACTGGCCAAGCGTGCTGACTACGAGACGATTCTTTTCAACCAATTCGTCTTGCATGCCCAAAATGCGTTCCCCTGCCCGTAGCCGCGCCCGCAACTCATCGGAACTGACCGGTTTCGTCAGGAAATCATCGGCACCGTTTTCAAGGCCGCTGGCAATCTCGGTCTTTTCTGATTTGGAGGTCAGCAAAATGAAATAGCTGTATCCTTGCCGTTCAAGAGCGCGAAACGCCTTGCAAAACTCAAGCCCTGTCATTCCTGGCATCATCCAATCCGAAAGGATCAGGTCAAATTGGCCTATCTGGCATAGCGCGAGCGCTACATCGCCACTGCAAGCCTCGGTTACGTCATAACCCCAACGCTCCAATTGCAGAGTAAGAATTCTTCGCTGTGCTCTGCTGTCATCAACGACCAGAACTGTCCGCTTGGGCAACTGACCGACTAGTGCACAATTATTGTCTGAGAAGGAAATTGCAGCACTCACGGTAGGTCCTTTGAATTGGGGTCAACTCATCGTGCGCGTTGGGCCGTTAATGCAAAGTGAACTCTAAAAATGAAAGTGTTTGAGTAGGCATGAGGTTACGGTGCGTTAAGCCTATTCGCGCATGATTGGTAAGAGTGGATTGAGCGGAGGGTAATGACGTGATCAATTGGGGACGGGTATCAGAATTGCAATCAGAAGTCGGCGACGTCGGCTTCGAAGAAATTGTCGCTCTTTTCTTGGAAGAGGCGGATGAGGTGGTTGCGCGGATTTGCGGTCAACACAATCCAAAGATCATCGAAGCCGATTTGCACTTTCTGAAAGGAGCCGCACTCAACTTGGGCTTTACCGATTTCGCTGATATGTGTCAGGAAGGAGAGCGGTTGGCCACCCAAGGTGCCACAACATTTGATTTCGACAGACTCATTAGGCTCTACAACAGTTCAAAAACCGCGTTTGCCGAGGGAATTACCCGATTCAATGCAGCCTAGATCAAGAATTCAGCGAGAATCTCATCGTTCGTAATGTCGCGATAAGTGAAAGCTGCAGCCTCCAGTTTTAAAAATAGCGTGGCGAAATCGTCTGGACGTTTGGTTTCAATTCCAATCAGAACAGAACCAAAGTTGCGCGCGGACTTCTTCAGATATTCAAAGCGGGCAATATCATCATTTGGGCCGAGCATCCCCAAGAACTCCTTTAGGGCACCGGGGCGTTGCGGCATTCGAAGGATAAAGTACTTCTTCACTCCGGAGTAACGTTGCGCCCTTTCTTTGACCTCTGGAAGGCGCTCAAAATCGAAATTGCCGCCTGATGTTACGCAAACAACCGTTAAGCCACGAATCGTTTCGGCCAGTTCAGGCAATACATCAATTGAAAGCGCTCCAGCCGGTTCCAGCACGATGCCCTCAACATTCAGCATCTCAAGCATAGTCACGCAAATCCGATCCTCTGGCGCCAAAATAACCTCATTCGGCCGCACCCAAGAAAGTGCCGCAAAGGTCCGATCTCCCAATCGCGCCACTGCCGCGCCATCGACGAAACTGTTAATCTGGCGCAGCTTTACTGGCTCTCGCGCGGCCAACGCTGCCGTCAGGCTCGCGCCACCCAACGGTTCAACAAATCGAAACTCGGTCGCCGGAGCCTCACTTCGCAGAAACCGCGTAACGCCCGCGGCAAGCCCGCCGCCGCCAACCGGCAGGATTACCAAATCAGGCGCATGCCCAAGTTGGTCAAGCATTTCAACCGCGACCGAAGCCTGGCCCTCGATTACATCCTCATCGTCAAAGGGGGATAAAAAATGTGCGCCCTCATCAGCACAAAACACCTGACTTGCAGCAAGTGTTTGATCAAAATAATCACCGGTCAGAACAATTTGAACACAATCCCCACCGAATGCTCGGGTTTTGGCGATCTTTTGTTGCGGCGTTGTCACTGGCATGAAAATCGTTCCATGCACACCGAAATGCCTGCAGGTGAAGGCAACGCCCTGTGCGTGGTTTCCTGCCGAAGCGCAAACGACCTCGGTTTGCGCAGGGTGATTCGCGCGCATCTTGCGCATCGCCGTAAAGGCACCCCGCAATTTATAGCTGCGCACCGGCGACAAATCTTCGCGCTTCAGCCATATATCGGCATCAAAGCGCTGCGAAAGGTAATCATTCCTTTGCAGCGGCGTGCGCGGAAAAAGTTCGCGCAATGCGCGGGTAGATTGGCGGGCGGCTTGGACAAAATCGGTCATCGGTCAACCATATAGTAGAGGCGTGACAAGGCCAATCGGTCTTGTTTGAAATGAAAAAACCCAATAGACCGCCCTAAATAGCGCTTAAGGAGCTAGACATGTTCGCACCGAAGAAAGTCGTTCTCGCCTATTCTGGCGGGCTTGATACCTCAATCATTCTGAAATGGCTTCAAACGGAATATGGTTGCGAAGTTGTGCCCTTTACCGCCGATCTTGGTCAAGGCGAAGAATTGGAACCAGCACGGGCCAAGGCCGAGTTGTTGGGCATTAAGAAAGAGAACATTCATATTGTCGACGTACGCGAAGAGTTCGTGCGCGATTATGTTTTCCCGATGTTTCGGGCAAACGCCCTCTATGAAGGGCTATATCTTCTTGGAACCTCTATCGCCCGCCCGCTGATTTCCAAACATCTCGTTCAAATTGCTGAGAAAACTGGTGCAGACGCTGTGGCGCATGGAGCAACGGGCAAAGGCAACGACCAGGTACGATTCGAGCTGTCTGCTTACGCACTGAACCCAGCAATTAGGGTAATTGCGCCTTGGCGTGAGTGGGATTTGACAAGTCGCACCAAGTTGATCGAGTTTGCGGAGAAGAACCAGATTCCGATTTCAAAAGACAAGCGCGGTGAGGCCCCCTTCTCTGTGGATGCCAATCTATTGCACACCTCATCGGAAGGTAAGGCGCTTGAGAACCCCGGGGATGAAGCGCCAGATTATGTTTATCAGCGCACGACTGCACCCGAAGACGCGCCTAACATCCCAGAAATGCTCGAAATCACCTTCGAGCGCGGTGATGCGGTTGCGATCAATGGCACGGCGATGTCTCCCGCCACAATCCTGACAAAGCTGAATGAAATCGGTGGGGCGCATGGAGTTGGGCGGCTTGATCTGGTGGAAAACCGCTTTGTCGGCATGAAATCCCGCGGTGTTTATGAAACACCGGGCGGCACCATCTTGCTGGAAGCCCATCGCGGGATCGAGCAAATCACGCTCGATTCGGGTGCCGGGCATCTCAAGGACAGCATCATGCCGCGCTATGCAGAGTTGATCTATAACGGTTTTTGGTTTTCGCCGGAGCGAGAAATGCTACAAGCCTTGATCGACAAATCGCAAGAGCATGTTACCGGAACTGTGCGCTTGAAGCTTTACAAGGGCTCGGTTAGGACGGTTGCGCGTTGGTCGGATCATTCGCTCTATTCCGAAAAGCATGTGACTTTTGAAGAAGATGCCGGCGCCTATGATCAAAAAGATGCGGCGGGATTTATTCGCCTCAATGCGCTGAGACTGAAATTGATTGCTGCGCGTAATGCGCGGGTCGCTAAACAATAACTCGGCTACTGGCTTTAGTTGCGTTGTTGTGCCCCGACCAAGGCCTGATACAACTGGCGAAGTCGTCCAGTGACGGGACCCGTTTGGCCGGTACCGATCAAGCGGTCATCAATTTTCTCGACCGGCGCCTGGGCGCCTAGGATGCTGGTCAGAAAGGCCTTATCTTCGGAAGATATCGCTAAAACGCTTAAATTTTGCGCAGAGATCGGCATGTTATTTTCGCGGAAAAGGACGATTATCTTGGCTCTTGTGATTTCATTCATCCAGCAGTCAGCTGTCGGCTTCAAAACCTGCCGTTTGCATACGATGAAAAGATTTCAGGAGTTGGTGGCGCTCACAAATCCATGCGCACCCGACATCAGCGCTTCATCCGTCCCAAGTTTATAGGCCGCAATATAGGCAAGGATGCAATTCAGATTTGAAGGTGAGTTTAACTTCGGATCCTGCGCCATCGGCAAACCTAGGAGATATGGGACCTTGGCAAATCAGACCGGGGGCGCCCAGTTTGGGGTGCTGGAAGGGGAGACTCTTTATTCCGTAGGTCACCATTGGCCGAGCGTGGGCGTCCGTCGTCATGTCAATTGCCCTTTGTGTCTCTAATACAGCTAAAACAAGCTGAAGGAGTGGGTTCCGAGAAACTGAACTGCCGGGATGAGTGGATTTGTATCGACCAAGCGGAATCTGCGCAGATTAAGCCGCTAATGCATATGCCTCAGCTGGCGTTTTCATGTCTAGCGCCTGATCTGGGCGCCGGTTGTTGTAAAAGCTGATCCAGTCTCCGATTGCGCGGGTTGCATGCTGGATGCTGTCGAAGCGCTGGCGGTGAACGAATTGCTCTTTCAGCGTCCGGATCACGCGCTTGATTGTGCCGTTCTGTTCCGGGCAGTGAGGCGTGATAAATTCCTGATTCAGGCCGTAGCTTCTGACCTGCCACTGATCTTTCATCCGGCCGTGACCAGAGTCCTTTCTTGGTTTACGTCATTCGGCGCGGGTTGAGCACTCGCCCGCTGCGCGGAGCTTTCATCCGGCGCAGCGGGGTGGGTGGTTGCGGTGATCAGGTGCAGCGCGA